>NZ_JACJOQ010000039.1:0-7214 GCF_014695635.1 Coleofasciculus sp. FACHB-712
AAAATGGTTGATACTTTGCTTGCTACTGCACTTGATTTAGTCAATCCAAAACACCTACGCAACTGGTTCACAAACTGCTGCTACTGTACTTCATGAACTTGCAATCTGCTGTAACTCAGATGTGAATAAAAAAGGGGGGACTTTTCAGCCCACCCTACAAGAGACTATTTCCTAGCTATTAGCCCAACAGAGCCTTCGCCTTCGCGACTACGTTATCAACATTGAAGCCGAACTTCTCTAGAGCAACTGGCCCTGGAGCAGAAACGCCAAAGCGGTCAATGCTAATCATCGCGCCTTCATTTCCGAGGTAACGGCACCAGCCGAAACTAGAAGCGGCTTCTACAGCTAGGCGCTTAGTGACAGCCTTGGGTAATACAGATTCCCGGTAAGCTTCATCCTGCTCGTCGAACAACTCCCAGCTGGGCAGGGAAACGACACGGACTTTCTTCCCTTCACCGCGCAACTGGTCTGCTGCCTTGGCGCAAAGTTGCAGTTCGCTTCCGTTGCCAATCAAGATAATCTCAGGCGTGCCATCGCTATCGGAAAGGATGTAACCACCCTTAGTGGTGCCTTCAATCGAAGTGCCAGCCAAGTTGGGCTGTGCTAAACGAGACAGCGCCAGAAGGGTCGGACGATGCTGGTTAGCTGCCTCAATCGCCACTTTATAACAACCAGAGGTTTCGTTTCCATCAGCAGGACGCATTACCGTTAGCTGGGGAATAGCCCGCAGGGAGGCAATCGTTTCCACAGGTTGGTGAGTAGGGCCATCTTCACCTAACTGGATTGAGTCGTGGGTCATTACCCAGATCACGCCCGCATGAGAGAGCGCTGAGAGACGAATCGCTGCCCGCATATAGTCAGCAAAGACTAAGAAGGTTGCTCCATAGGGAATCAAACCTGTGCCGTGCAGAGCAATGCCATTACAAATCGCTCCCATACCGTGTTCGCGGACGCCAAAGCGCAGGTTGCGATTTTCGTAGTGACCTTTGAGGAAGTCGCCAGAACTCTTGATTAAGGTCATGCAGGAACCAGCCAAGTCAGCTGAACCACCCAAGAGTTCGGGTAAAATTCCAGCTAGAGAATTCAAGCATTTGCCAGAGTGATTGCGGGTAGCATCTGCTTTGTCTTCTGGGGTGTAGGTGGGGAGAACTTTGTCCCAACCTTCTGGCAGTTTGTTGCTAATCAGCCGTTCTAATTCAGCAGCTTCCTCTTCATATTTGGCTTTGTAATTTTCCCAGTTTTTATTCCACTCTTCCTCATACTTAGCACCGCGCTCGATTGCCTTGCGCCAATGGTTGAGGGCATCTTCTGGAACTTCAAAAGGCTCGTATTCCCAACCCAGATGCTCGCGAGTTGCTTTCACTTCATCCCCACCCAAGGCAGAACCATGTACGCCGTGGGTGTTGGCTTTATTGGGAGAACCGTAACCAATGGTAGTGGCAACTTTAATTAATGAAGGCTTATCAGTAACAGCTTTAGCGGCTTCAATTGCTTTGTGAATTGCCTCTAGGTCGGTGTTGCCGTCTTCTACGGTTAGGACGTGCCAGCCGTAGGCTTCATAGCGCTTGCCGACATCTTCGGTGAACGATAAATCGGTGTGACCGTCGATGGTGATTTTGTTGTCATCGTACAGGGCAATCAGTTTGCCCAGCCCCAGGTGTCCGGCTAGGGAACAAGCTTCGGCAGAGACGCCTTCTTGGTTGCAACCATCACCCAAAATTACATAAGTGTAGTGGTCTACGATCGTATGATCGGGCTTGTTAAATTTAGCTGCTAGATGAGCTTCAGCCATTGCTAAGCCTACAGCGTTAGAAATTCCTTGACCGAGGGGACCTGTAGTGACTTCTACGCCTCGAGTCATGAAGTTTTCCGGGTGACCGGGAGTTTTCGATTCCCACTGCCGGAACTGCTTGAGGTCTTCAATCGTTAAATCTTCGTAACCAGTTAAATACAGTAAGGCGTACTGTAACATGGAGCCGTGACCGGCAGAGAGGACGAAGCGATCGCGATTGAACCATTTGGGATTTTTTGGGTTATACCGCATAAAGCGGTCCCAAAGCACAAATGCCATTGGAGCCGCGCCCATCGGTAGCCCTGGATGCCCTGATTTTGCCTTCTCTACGGCGTCAATCGCCAGAAAGCGGACGGAGTTAATACAAAGTTCTTCGAGTGATTGGGTTGCAACGGCCATAATCTCTTCTACTTAACGACGGTTTAGCACGCTAATTGGCTGAGCGGGAAGTTGAATGCTCTGGATCGCCCTAAGCACCCATTAACCGATCATCCCATTAGCCGGATGGATGGGCAAGTCGTGGGCAGTATTAAGGGATCGCCATTCCATCGAAATAGGTGGTCTTGCTTACCCCATCTCGATTCGGAATGGGAGATCCCGTACTTTGTGAGAAACACGATAAATTATAAAGGGTGAAGGATTAAATTTTTTTCCTTCACCCGACCCACTGATATTTTTATCGCCCCTATCTGTACTTTTTAAATGCGAGTGTCACGTTGTGACCGCCAAACCCGAAAGAGTTCGACAGCGCCACCTCGACGGTTTGAGAGCGACTTTTGTTGGGTACATAATCCAGGTCACAACCCGGATCGGGGTTTTCCAGGTTGATGGTAGGAGGGATCTGGTCTTGGGCGATCGCCATCACCGTAGCAACTGCTTCAATCCCGCCAGAACCCCCTAGCAGGTGCCCCGTCATCGATTTGGTGGAGCTAACCGCCACTTTGTAGGCAACACTCTCACCTAAAGCTTTTTTGATTGCTGCTGTCTCAGTCACATCGTTGGCTGGTGTGCTGGTTCCATGAGCATTGACGTAGCTAACTCGATCGGGAGCCAATCCTGCATCTTTCAAAGCTAGCTGCATGGCTCTACTAGCTCCTTCACCACCTGGAACGGGTGCAGTCATATGGTAGGCATCGCAAGTCATGCCGTAGCCGACAATTTCTGCATAAATCCGAGCGCCACGGCTTAAGGCGTGTTCCAGTTCTTCCAAAACTAAAATGCCAGCGCCTTCACCCATGACAAAGCCATCGCGATCGCGATCAAAAGGACGACAAGCATGAGCCGGGTCGTCATTGCGCGTCGAAAGTGCCCGTGCTGAAGAAAATCCAGCCAACGATAAAGGTGTCACGGCGGCTTCGCTGCCACCACAAATCATCGCTTGGGCATATCCCCCTTGAATCAGGCGAAAGGCATCTCCCACCGCGTTAGAGCCAGAGGCACAGGCTGTCACCGGGCAAGAGTTTGGCCCTTTGGCACCCGTGTGGATTGCCGTTAAACCCGCTGCCATGTTGGCAATCATCATGGGAATCATAAACGGGCTACAGCGGTCGGGACCACGACTCAAGTAGATTTCTTGCTGGTCTTCCAACACTTTAAGACCGCCCACCCCGCTGCCAATGATGACGCCGACTTGTTCTGCGTTCAGCTCATTAATGACAAATTGAGAGTCTGCGATCGCCTGCTTGCTCGCAGCTACCGCAAATTGAGCAAAGCGATCCATCCGCTTTGCTTCCTTACGCTCCAGGTATGTGTGGGGGTCAAATCCCTTGACTTCACCAGCGATGCGACAATCATGCCGGGAAGGATCGAACAATGTAATCGGACCAATGCCATTTGTGCCGCTCAACAACCCTGACCAATAATCTGTCAAAGTGTTGCCTATCGGTGTAATCGCGCCGAGACCTGTTACAACAACGCGCTTCCGTTCAAAATTTGTCATTATGCCAGTAATAGATGGGTTTTGCACCCAAAACGCAAAACAGTAATAGGACCGAGGAAAGAAGACTCAGAACTAAGTATCTATTGTTATTTTCAACTTAGGACTTCCCTGTGGGCGAGTTTTGCACCGAGTTTTAATTAGTTTTAATTAACGCGCCCGAAGAAAATTCTTCTTTACCCGCCCCTACAGCATTCAGCACGATTATTTATGCCGAAGCCGCCACTTTGCCACTGATGTAGTCCACAACGGCTTGAACGGTGGCAATTTGCTCAGCTGCCTCGTCTGGAATTTCGATATCAAACTCTTCTTCCAATGCCATTACGAGTTCAACCGTATCGAGGGAATCCGCTCCCAGATCGTTAGCAAAGTTAGCTTGTGGCGTGACTTCGTCGGGTGCAACCTCCAGTTGTTCCACCACAATCTTCTTGACTCTTGCAAAAATTTCCTCTTGGCTCATATTGATCCTCTACCCATTCCCTCAAGCTATGTTCTTAGGGTTATACGGTTCTAAGCATCTCTTCATCTTATCTGAAAGAGGGGACAACAAAAGCGATAGATAGTCGCTTCTCCAAGTGGCACTGTTCTATTGAAACTTAAACGAATGTCACCAGTTGCCCCCAGTATGGGATGAACAAGCGATGATAGGGGTAAAGGAAGTGCTGAGAACTGTTAGCGTAGAGGCGTGAAAGCGCGGACTGAGTGAAAAAAAGAAAAAAGTAATTTTTTTGCTCCTCCTGATTCCTGACATTCCTCGGCTCAGTCCGAGCTAACGCCCCGCTACGCTAACAGTCCTGAAATTCTCAGTCCTTCTGAATTGCCTTTGGTCTTTCGTCAAAATATGGCATCCCCGACTCTTAAATATGCTTACTTTCCCGGCTGCGTTGCTCAAGGCGCTTGCCGGGAGCTTTACCAGTCTACAGCAGCCCTCACCCAAGCCCTGGGCATCGAACTGATTGAGCTAAAAAAAGCTGCTTGTTGTGGTTCTGGTACCTACAAAGAAGATTCTCAACTGCTAGAAGATACGGTAAACGCTCGCAATATTGCTCTAGCAGAAGAACTGAATCTGCCGTTGTTAACCCATTGCAGTACCTGCCAGGGCGTAATTGGTCATGTGGATGAGCGTTTGAAGGACTCCCAACAATCAAACCCGGCTTATATAGAACAAGTGAATGGCTTACTGAAGAAAGAAGGCTGTTCTCCTTATCAAGGCAATACAGAAGTCAAACATCTGCTTTGGGCATTAGTCGCCGATTATGGACTAGAGGAGTTGCAAAATCGAGTTAGCCGCAAACTAGCTGGGTTGAAGTGTGCGGCATTTTATGGCTGCTATTTGCTCCGCGCCCAAACTCATATCCCCTATGACGACCCTCTCCAACCCGAATCGATGGAAAATGTGTTTCGGGCAGTAGGGGCGACGCCAGTTTACTACCGAGGACGCACCCAGTGTTGTGGATGGCCTCTTTCCAGCTATGCGACCACGCAATCTTTCAAGATGGCGGGGTTGCATATTCAAGAAGCCCTCGATGCGGGTGCTGATTGTATGGTGACGCCTTGTCCCCTATGCCATCTAAATCTCGACTCTCGTCAACCGGAGGTTGAAAAAACGATCGGGCATAAGTTAGGTTTGCCAGTGCTGCATTTACCCCAGTTAATTTCTCTGGCGCTGGGGATTAGCCCGAAGCAGCTCGGTTTGGATAGACACATTGTCTCAACTCATCCGGTGTTGGAAAAATTGGGCTTTTAGAGGGTAGGGTGGGCTACTTTAGTCCTAGCATCGGTGTCGTCTAAGTTTAGAAAATTCACCACTTTGATTGTTTCCTAGAAACTGTCTCGGCGGCTTGGCAGCGCGAGGCAGTTTCTACAAAATCTGACAAATTTGATGTGACATGACAAAGGCTTTCAGGTTAAAAGAATGTTAGGCGTCGGCATAAGTTTATAATTCCGATTAGGGATTGAAATAAGCGATGGATTTTGAACCAGAAGTTACTGCAACCTCAATGCCCGAAGCAACTGAATTTGCTGAACCACCAGAGCGAAGCGCCTTCGGAGCTGCGACGCTAACACCTTTGGAGTTTCTGCGAGACACCGAAGGGTTGCTGCGACGCAAAACCTTAGCAACTCTGTCGCCAGTGTTGCCGCCGCCAGTGGCAATCAGTTTGCAAGATGCTTCCGAGGTGGCTGATGAATCTCTCAACCAACTGGCAGAGATTGACTTGGATGAAATCAGCGATGAGGAATTGAAACCAGCTCGTATTCTAATTGGTTTGACTTTTTCGGGATTTGGGGCGCTTTTTCTGGTTTTGTTGCTGCTTTATCTGTATCTCTTGCATCCAGAACTTAGCCCTGTTGAGCAGGTCCGGGAATATTGGTATCAGTATATTTGGTTTGTCTGCTTGGGCGTTGCGGGAATGATGATGCTAGGTCGAGAGGCAATGCGTCCAAAAGATTAAAAATTAAATTCCTTAATTCTTAATTATCAGGGTTCTGAAAGTAACCATTGTGGCTAAACCAAATATTCAAAAAGTAACCGCTATAGCTAAAGCAAATATTAAACTTATCCAAGTAGCTTAGCTCAATATTACAAGCTTCTCAACTCCCGGAAGCCTTGTCTTTGATTGCCCAACGCTGGGGCTATGTTAACGTTCGGTAGCGCGTTTTCACCATTTGCACTACAGCGGCTTGAACTCTAGCGAGTTACAAAATGATAGGCTAAAATCCTTGCTGAGTCTGAGTTTGGTGTATTCGCACGAGAAAGAAGCGCGATCGATTGGAGCCTATCAAAGCCCCGAATTACCATTAGAACTATCGAAGTATTGAGAATCTCAGAAGGAACTGGTTTAACATTACTTAGCTTAGGATTGAGTAAGTTAAGGTTTCATAGTTTATCATCACTGAATCCAATCCTTGCAGAATTATTTGCTGGTTCTGCACCAGATGGATGAATTTAAAATGACATAGAAAGAATTTTTTTATTATCTTTATATGTTTCTTGAGCAATATGGATATTTTGATTGTTGAGGATGAACCGGAAATTGCTAAACTCATCCAAATAACTTTAGAAAAAGAGGGGTTTTCCTGTCATCTGAGTCGCGATGGTCTGAGAGCTTTACAAGTTTTTCAGGAGCAACAACCAGATTTAATCATTCTCGACTTGATGTTACCGGGTTTGGATGGCCTGGAAGTGTGTGCCAGAATACGGCAGAAACCAGGAGCGAAAGATCCCTATATTTTGATGCTAACGGCTAGAGGGGAAGAAATTGACCGGGTAATTGGTCTGTCTACGGGTGCTGATGATTACCTTGTCAAGCCGTTCAGCCCTAGAGAACTGGTTGCCAGAGTTCGGGCGTTACTTCGGCGTAGCCTGCGTCAGGGCGGACAACATCAGGTTTATCGCACTCAGCATTTCACGGTTGATGTAGAGCAGCACTCTGCCTCTCGTCAACTGAGTCCCCATCCTTGGGAAGCACTTGATTTGACTACCTT
>NZ_JACJOQ010000390.1:0-2958 GCF_014695635.1 Coleofasciculus sp. FACHB-712
AAAGGTCACTAACTGGAACTGTTTCAAGTTCTATTCCGCTGATGGATGAATTTTCGTAGTTAAAGAAACCGAAACCGCTCTCGAAAAACTCATTGTTAGGGCCTTCAACGTCATACACATCAAAACGATATCTGATTGTAGCTGCTTGGCTTGGTTTAGTTGAAATTGTAGCCAAGCTCAGGACTACACCAGCAGTTGCAATCGCTAATTTGCTCAGGATTATGTTTGACATTCTTGTTCCTTTTAAAACTTTCTAAGCCTGGATTAGGCTTTTTACTCTCTGTGGCTTGTGTCACTCGACATTGTAATCCCCTAAGACAAGAACATTTTGTACTTGTCCTGAACCTTCATCATAAAAACATAAAAGCCAACAAGTAAATTCACAGAAATACCAGGGGAAATACATAAATTTAAATCTGTTGAGTGCAAAACTATACTGAGGTTAGTTAAGGGATTAATTATTAAAATAACTAGGAAATGGGCAAGAGAAAGAATAAGGAGGCAAGCTTAGAATAGGTAGTTTAAGAACTCAATCTTACTTAATAGACGTAATATGAAATTTTAGTAAACTCATATCTCGCACTAATAAATCTTGATATTAATTTCCGGCTCTTGGAGCAGGGGTTGCATCGGAGGATGTTAGTCAACAACACGCATACAACCAACTGAGGGAGGAGAGTATGGAAAGCTTGCTTGAGCTACTTGCTCCCAAACGGGCATATAGTGGGCTGGGTAGAGAGATAAGTGAGCGTGCGCCAACAGATAAGCAATTAACGATCAAATTAGCCAGCCATACATCCCTAGTTTGGCTGGTTAAGCTTTCACGGTGTAGCCCAAAGCAATGCTTAAAAGTCTTAAACCAGTCTTTACGAGATGCTAGCGAATCTACATAAATCTCGCAGTAAAGAGATTGAGGTAAAACCGAAAGGGACAAATAAATCCGTCAATTTGTCTAAACCTTGTGTTTGAATTAATGCCTGAAAAAAGATGCAGTATTTGTTTTCAGAGTTTAGAGCTAGTGAGTTTAATGCATTGTACCAAGAGATATCTCAAGTTTTTAAGATATCAAAAGATCAATTAAACGCTTTATACCTAATAATGCGTGAAGAGTTAGAGAGAGAAGGGTATCCAGAACACACACTCAGCCGGAATATTTTTCTTCCTAGCGATGAGAGTTTCCAAAAACGTTATGATGATGCCTTAGTCATCGGAGTTGACATCCCTAGTATTCTTGACCTTGACAGTGATGTAAAAGGTAAAAAAACGGTAGTGATTCTTGGACAAGACCCATTGAGGAGAAGTGAGGCAAGAGTAGAAGAGATTAGTATAGGTACACCCTACGCTCTCCATTTAAAAAACTGCCGTGAAAAACTACGAAACACCCGACTATACTTTGACTTAATCAAGGTGCTACTAGAGTCGGGATATCGGGTTTACTTGACAGACGTATTCAAAGTTTAGGTCAGCTCTTTAAACGGTCAATCGGGTATCCCCTTGAGCTAAAAAGACTGCAATCGCTTCATTAATCTAATAAAAGACAAACTAGAAATATTTGAACCCCTTGCTGTCATTACCTGGGGACGAATTGCTAGTAAGACTGTTAGTGGGATAGATTTAAAGATTAAACATTTAGAATTTCCTCATCCAAGTGGTGCCGCAAATGGAACGTGGAGGAAAACTATGGGCAAACCACCTACACGAGAAAATCGAATTAACTATTGGAAGCAAACAGTGTTTAATTACTTAGGTTCGCCGACATCTAAGGAAGGGTGAGGTTCGGGGGTGAGGTCGGAATAAAGTCCTTTGTCAGAATAACGATTCAGTGGTGTGACTGCCGCTATTTACCCATATAAGGCTCTCCTGATAGCGCTATTGCTAAAAACATGCTCATCCAAAGGGCGAGAAGACAATAGATTAGCAAAGCCAAAAAATTTAGCAATAAGTTGGCTAGATTTCGGCGTTGAGAATGTTTGTGTCTAAATGCTTGGATAACTTCAACCACTCCTGTGAGCGTAAGTGGCAGAGTCGCGCTGGCCGCTAAAAGCCAGCCACAGAAAAAAGTGATGATTGACGATACATGGCGTTGCTGAAAGTGTAATGAACTAAGCTGAAAGAAGAACTGTTCGATACTTCAAGTAGTGAAGGAGCAAACGGAGCGAACACTTCAGCATCTCAAGTGATTTGGAGTAGCACAAAGTCTTTCGGTGCAGACGTGCCAGGTAATGCCATAGACGAGTGTTCTCCCCCTCAACTCGAGTCATATAGGTCTTGCTGACAATCTGATCGCTCTGCTCAATGAACATCGGATAGACCTTCCATCCGTCAGTGACATAGAAGAAACAATACCAGCACTTGACGATAAACCATAAGAACTTGAAGGTTTCGGCACTGCGATCACCAACCACCCATGCCAGAATTCCTGCTTGCTTGTGATTAACGGCAGTCCAAATCCACAGTTTGTTACGCTTGTTGCCGACAAAGGTTTGTAATTCATCCGGCGTCGGTGATTTCTGGAATTTCTTCAGCTTCAGGCGCATCGGGAAGTTGATGCCCCGCCTCTCAAATCCAGTGCATCACAGTGGTGTGGTGAATCTCGGTGACTCGTTCGATGCCGCGCAATCCCAAGACAAAAGAGATACATTTTGATGCACAATTGCTTGACATCATCGGAGTAAGCCCAAGGACGGTACGACTCGAGGAATTGCCGACCGCAGTGCTTGCACTTATAGCACTGTCTGCCCCGACGATGTCCGTTCTTAGCGGTTTGAGTGGAGTTACATTGAGGGCATTTCATTCTTCTATTATGCCAAATCCAGCATTACTCTTTCAGCAACGCCCGATACATTAGACCTCTTGCATGAATCAAGAAAATGAGCCAAAAGTAGGTAAGCGTTACTGAATCTGCTCATGCTCTACCAACAGTTGAAAGTCCTCAATCCGAGCGCCTTCAGACGGGCG
>NZ_JACJOQ010000391.1:0-46838 GCF_014695635.1 Coleofasciculus sp. FACHB-712
TAATTGGGACGCCGCTGTTAGATAAGCTAATTTATACGCTTGGGGCGACAAACGACGTGGCGGTGCGGAGTTTTCTAGAACGCTTCCTATTTACTAAGCAAGAACGATTGTCTGAAGAGATAGTAGAGGCTTATTTGGCGTCAGCGCAGCAGCCAAATGGGGAATACGCAGCGCTGGCATTTTTGCGGGGCGACCTTTATTTTGACCTTGCCCTGTATATCCAGCAATTGACGGTGCCGACTTTTATCCTGTGGGGTGAACAGGCACAATTTATCAGTGTGAATCTGGGCAAGCGTTTGGCTGGACTGAATCCAAAAGCAATTCGCCGGTTTCAGCCAATTGCGGGAACGGGAGTGCTACCTCATTTGGAGCAGCCAGAAGTGTTGATTGGACTGCTTCAAGGTTATTTGTCAGCAGTTAATAGATAAGTGTGTTTTTCTCAATCCGCGAGGAGAGTCTAGCTACGCGAATAGTCTTCTATTAAACGGATGCTTTACATCCTTTGTCTGAGCTAACCGTGAATTTGGGATAAGCAATGCGTTGGTGATTATATTGTTGCCAGACTTGGACGAAAACTTCCGCAATGCGGGATAATTCTTCTCGCGTTAACCCAGACTCAGCTAACTGGCTGTCTTGCCAACGAGCGCGGAGAATTTTGTTAATCATGGAGAGGGCTTGTTCTGGAGTTGCATCTTTAAGCGATCGCAATGCTGCCTCACAGGAATCTGCCAACATCATTATCCCCGTTTCTCGCGACTGGGGAATCGGGCCATCATAGCGGAAATCTTCTTCCCTCACAATTTTAGTGGGGTCTTTCTCGGCTATCTGCTGCGCTTGGTGATAAAAATAGGCAATCAACATTGTTCCCTGATGTTCCGGGATAAACCCCTGAATTGCTTTGGGCAACCGGCATCGCCGCGCCATCACCATGCCTTCAGTTACGTGCTTTTTAATAATCTCAGCACTCTTCCAGGGGTCATTAATTTCATCATGCTTGTTGGGACCGCCCATCTGATTTTCAATAAATCCTAATGGATCGTGCATTTTCCCAATATCGTGGTATAAAGTACCGGCTCGAACGAGTTCCACATTGCAGCCCAGTTCCCGCGCTGCGGCTTCTGCTAGGGTGGAAACGAACAGCGTATGTTGAAAAGTTCCCGGAGCTTGAGCGGCTAAACGTTTCAATAAGGGACGGTTGGGGTTCGCGAGTTCCGCCAGACGAATCGGCGTCACCAAGTCAAAGACGTGTTCTAGATAGGGACTCAGACCCAGCGCCACAATACTCCACGCTAAACCGGAAAAACCGCATAAGGCAGCTTCTTGGAGTACGGTGTACCAAATTGAACCCGTTGCGGCACCGAGAATCAGATTTACAATCAGGTAGACAGTGCCTTGAGTTAATCCGACGCCAACGCCAAGGAAAGCGAGTTCTTCGCGCGATCGCATTTTCCCTGCCAGTAAGCTCATCATAATTCCACCCGCAGCACCCGCCACCAAACAATCCCAAGTAATGGGCAGGCTAACCGATAACACGCCACCCAGCAGTCCCACAACGGTGACACCCAACGCAGAACCGTAGAAACTGCCCACCAATAAACCAACTGCTGGCAAATTCGTATAGCGAATACCCAAACTCACTAGCACTGGCGTACTCAAAGTCAGCAGCAATATCAGCAAGTGATCTCGTTGCCGGATTTGGGGATTAAATCGCCGTTCCACCCGCCAGAACGTACACACGCCACCCGTGACCAGAATTCCAAAACCAATCAATCCAGACCAGCTAAGGCTCCGGCGGCTTAATTGAAAATACTCTAACAGCACAAAATCTGCCTGGGAGATGGTTTCACCGGCGCGGACAATCACCTCATCCTGCCGAACTGCGATCGTTTGCAGTGCCACCGCTTTTGCTGCCTGTTCTGCCAGTTGTTTCGTTTGTTCTGGATCTTCTATTAAGTTGGGGCGCAGTCCCCAGAGCAACATTTGGGTTGCCACCGGCTCAGCTTCCGGGGGAACGAGCAAATTCATTTGCACTCTCAACGCTTGCTGTAAGATACTGTCAGGCAAGCCTGGGGGAATCCCTTGGGTGAGCATCCGTTCGGCAACCTGGGGGATGCCGGTTTTTGTTTGCTGCCAAGCTTCATTTGACAAGTCAAGCAGGGAGGCATCGTAGCGCCTTTCTGGATTGCCATCTGAGAAGGCGGCGACAGCTTTGGCGTATTGCGCGCGGGCTTGGTTAATCGTGCTTATTAGGGCTAAAAAATCTTGAGGACTTGCGGCCTGGTGGTAAGCTTGGAGTTCGGCGACAGCAGGTGTTGCGGAAATATTCGATTGACCGTTGGCATCTGGCAATAACCCTGACTGGGGTTGATTCACTTTCATGTCAGTGTCCACCGCTGCCAATATAGAGCGCCACTCCCACTCCGCGCACTTGCGGAGGTCAATCTGAGTGGCAGCAGACAATATGGCAGTCGGAACCATTGGAAAAGAACCGGCTAGTTGTCGGAGGTCGTCGGCGGTACGAAGGGATCGCTCCAAATCATCGTAAACTTGTTCGGTTACGTCTTGCTGGATCGTCAAGACGGGCACGGCACCTGTGCGGGCTGCCTTCCGTTTTTCTTCTGTGGTGAAAGTATCTACGACATTAGCGTCAAAGGTTGCCCGAATCGTCTGCGGTGCTATCTTGCCGACGGCGAGCTTTGGCGCATTGTAGTAGCGCTGCCCCATTGTTCCGGTGAGGGACACCACTGCCAGCAGCCAAACAATCCGAGGACGGTTTCTGCGGTTTTGGAGAGTAGCGCCAAGACCTAATCCTAGACCTTGCCCTGGTATAGCGGCAGGCGAATCAAAAAGTCGGGATGGTAAAAGACTGCGAAGGGGCTGGTACGTCCGCCGCCATTGATCAAGCTGGTGCGTCAATGACTGAAGCGTCTTCATGTTTATAGTATGGCTGTCGTTTTAGGCGACAGGAGTGATGGTAGCGAAAAGTAGATTGGCATTCATAAAAGGCACCTTACAGCAATCTTTACCCTTAATGGCACCCCTTTGTTGGCTTCATCCTACCTTACAAAACACTGCCCAAATTGCCTATCCCCCTTGGGGGATTTATCCGATTAAATTTAATTTTCTTTGACCAGCTTAGCTTGCATGGAGTAGCGATCGCTGGTATTAAAAAAAATTAACGCCGTTGAATTACATGGGGCGCTGCTACGGCGCTTATTTGCTGGACTTGCTTTGCTGTTGAGGCATCATAAACACCAGACCAAACAGCAAGGAGATTGTCTGCTAGTTGAAACAACTGAGCATCTGAGGCGATTCCCCACTTAGGTTGATTCCAAGATAGCCGCCATCCCGCAGGAATGCCCACTGTACTGTTATACGCTCCCGATAAAGCACCCGCGATCGCGCAGGTAATCGGGGGTTGGTAGCCGCTACGGGCAGCACGGGCGACACTCAGGCGAAAATCTTCTAGAGTACTGAGGAAGCAGTAAAAACCCAGAGCGATGGGGGTACTCTGAGGCTGGGCATTCCGACATAGTTGAGTACGAGCCAATTCTAAGCTCGCATTTTCTGCTAATAAAATTTGGACTTGCTCTAATTGTTGCACCAGAGGCGTCTGGGAATCTCCTAAGAAGGCAAGGGTTTTGGGAATCAAAGTAGCCCGATTGAGTTTTTCTCGAAGGCATTGAGCGATCGCGTATCCCACTGCTAACGCCCCATCTCTTAACTCTGGCTCATCTTGCCAGATGCTGACAACTTGTTCTAAATTTTGCCGCAGTTTGGCTTTATATTCATGGGAGAACAGCACAATCGGCAGTGTGGCAATAATCGCTCCTGGCGTAGGCGCGTTAGCACTGTTCGCCTCTATCTCCACAAATTTTTCCGTGAGGTGACGCCAATCTGCGAAATCGAATTTACCCCGCTCAATTAAGCTTTCTGCACCCCAAACCGCCATTTTGCCCCAGCTAGTAGGCTGCTGAGACTGTTTTTTGCTCAAAGGGGTGAAATCCCCGAATGCAGCGCCCAACAAGGTGCCGCGAAACCGACTTAACAGAGAGTAGCGCATGATTTCTATCGTAGAGGCGATCGCGACTTAGACAGCGTTCTCTCAACATCTGCCGTGCTATAGTCTACCGTCTCCCCAGTAGAATCGCATCTTCACTGAAAATTTTCTCTTGTAATGACTTCTCCTGTTTGGATATTTTTCAAAAAAGGAATGCCTATCCAAACTTCTATCGAGAAATTATAAGATGAATTGTAGTCATCGACGATATAACATCCATTAAAACTGCGAGTTTTCTTCAGGGAAATATTCCAACTCGGCGGAGAAATACTCCAATATTTAGCTTTTTCACTAGATTCGTTTTGTAAATTTGTTTTACTAATTTTATAAGGAACTTCAATAATATCGATTAAATCATAAGCATATTCATACTTGTCCAAAATACTTAGAATATCTTCCCAACTTTGAACTTTTATTTTTTTGTCAAAAATTCGTGAATTCAGCCAAGAATTACCAATTTCAACCAGTTGTTTCGCGATTAATTCTACCCGATGCTTGTCTTGCTTGAGAAACGCTAAATCTTCGGGAAGTAATACCCTGTTGGGTAGAATAGTCCAAACTTCAAAGGAAGTCTCTGTCTCTGTATCAAATGAGAAAGTAGATTTTTTTATACCTGGTATGTCTTCAAAAACTTGCACAGCACTAATGGGTGCTAGGGAGTCTAAGTATTTAGATTTAGTAGAACCTATTTCAACTTCTGGTAAATCTTTTGGGTAATTCTCAGCTAAATGATAATCTGGAGCCTTACATAGCTCTTCTGGAAGATAGGATTTTGTTGAAGTGTGCACTGCGCTTCTCCATTAAAATAATTTTTGTTTCAACAGAGTAGCAGAGCGAGTAAGACTATTCAGTGTTGCAGTTTACTAAAAAAAAATAGTTTTAATTATCAAGTATTTTCATCCGCCTAAAGATAGATAAAAAAATGAATAACGAACACCAAGCGATCGCTCATCAAATTTTATAGACGGAAAACAAGTCAAGTATGGGGAAGAGAAATGCAACAACTGAAACTTAGAGTAAGATTCCCTATCTATAGTAAGAATTCAGATGCCAAATGCGCGAATTATGCTAAATTTGGTCGTCCTTCGGAATGGATATGAAAATTCTTTTTCATCGTTGCACTGGGCAGCAAGGCTCACAGCGACTCCAGATTTTAATTGTCATTACCAGCATTTTCTTCATTACCATTCCATCTGGGCTTGCCCAGGAGGCTACCTCGCCAAAATCCACACCCGTAAGGATTTCAACTGAAGAACAATATTTTGCTGATGTTGTTGTCAGAGGACGCCCAGTTTTTCAAGTAGGTAGTTTATCGGGAATCAGCGCTCAAGAGCGATCGCAAATTATCAATCGGCGGATTGCCAGTATACTGCTGCAATCAGAGGCTTTGGGGCAAGTCACCGTTAAACCAGACAATCCACGGAAGATAGCCACCTTACAACTCAATAACCGAGTCTTAATGTCAGTAACTCAACAGGACGCCCGCGACTTTGGGGTGTCTGTAGAGGTGCTTGGCGAGAAATGGGCGAATCAATTAAATCAAGCTTTCAAAAAACCGCCCCTAGCCATTGATGTTGGACAGCGACTTTATCTTACCGTGCGCGATCTGGTACGGGACGCCATCAGCAGCTTGCCCTTAATTTTAGGGGCATTGGTCGTCGTTGGCATCACCTGGGTAGGTGCTAGAGGCGTGCGTTACATTGCTTTAAAATGGGCGCAGAAAGAGACAGAAGGCGATCGCAGCACTGAAATTCTGATGGGGCGAGTGGGATACGGTGGAGTCTGGGTTATTGGCTCTGTCATCGCTCTAGGTGTCTTGGGGCTTGACATTGGGGCTTTGCTGGGGGCATTGGGACTTACCAGCGTCGCGATTGGTTTCGCCCTCAAAGAGGTTTTCAGTAACTACATTTCCGGGATGATTTTACTTGCCGCCCGACCTTTTCGGTTAGGCGATCAAGTGACGATCAAGGAATTTGAGGGAACCGTTACCCAAATCCAACTGCGGGCAACTACTCTAAATACCTATGATGGGCGGAAAGTGTATATCCCGAATCAAGAAGTTTTCCTTGCCAGCATTATCAATAACACAGCTTTCAAGCACCGCCGCAGTTCGGTTACAGTTGGCATTGCCTATGGTGCCAATATCTCTACTGCTAAACAAGTGATTACTGATGCCGTTCTTAAAGTCAAAGGCGTGCAGCCAAAACCAGTGCCAGAAGTCCTTGTCCGGGAACTGGATTCTGGAAAGGTGAATTTGGAAATCCGCTTTTGGGTGAATTCTCGGCGTTTGGAGTTTTTAGAAACCACTTCTAAAGCAAATGAGGCGATTAAAGAAGCCTTGCACAAAGCGGAGATTGAAATACCCACCGAAATTTATACATTGTTGGTACGCAAATCGCAGACTGAGGCTGATGTCTATCCCAGCGACTGGGATTCCCAGAAGCGGCTTCCGAACGGCAAGTAAGCTGTTCTAGGCTCCCAGTCTGTTAGCTCCGAATTGTTAGCTCCGAATAAAGCGCGATCGCTTTTTTACGGCACCTGTGGCACAGATGGGGGTGTAGAACTAACACCGCTTCCCTTGCCTCGGTTGTATTTCAAATAAAACCCTGCTACTACTAACAAGATAATCACGAGGGTACCAATACCGAGGGGACTGGGAAGCCAGAATACCGCCTCAACATGGTTCACTTCACCTGGTTTGAGCGTCCAAACTAACAGATGTCCTTTCTCTGAGATAACTGGGTTGAGTGCATTCTCCGCCTTCTCAACACTCCGCGCCCCCCAAGGGGTTCTCAAGCTAAAGTCCAAATCGAACAGCGAACCGGGACTAACGATAACGTTACCGTTAGTAGAAAGAACGCCGAGCGATCGCAAATCCAAATCGTAGCTTAAGTGATTCCGTATCCAGAACAGGAAATTCCCCTGTCTCAGACTCAGGTGGGAATTAATCTTTGGTAAATCTGTCTCTGTCACCGCCTGAGAACCTTTCTTTGCCGGGGGATTAAAAAACTGGTTAAACTTCTCTTCCAGTTCCGCACCGCTAGCAAACGGAATTGTCACCACAACTTCCTGGTTTGAGATGCGCTTCGTTTTCCCTTGCAATTGTCGCGCCCGACGCTGAAGGCTATCTAACCATTCCTGTGCCTGCTCGCTGCTCAATGCCGTCAGTTGTTCGCCCAACTTGATATGCTGGACAATCTCGCCACGGTTCGGATTCTCGAACCTCACCCCAGCATCATACTGAACGCAGCCCGACAGCAATACGACCGCTAACAGCATCGCCCAAAGAACCCGCATTTTCGGCAATACTTTACCGAAAGCACCCCTCGCACTCTGACTCAACACAGCTAACTTCACGCCTTTCTCTCCTCCTTACTTCTCTGGTTGCCTTCTCTCGTGCCGGAAGTCGTTCGTTACCCTTGCCGCGCCGCTACACCCAACTGCTGGAACAACAAACTCGGCAAGAAACTACCCCCGCCTACCCATTCCGGCTTATCGCCCAAATCCACCAAATTTTTAAACGCCTCAAAAATACTACCAGCCACCATCGTATTCTTGACTCGACCGACAATCTGACCTTTTTCTACCTTGTAGCCTAAATCCAGATTGACAGAAAACTCTCCCGCCATTTGATTCGACTGTCCAGCACCGAGAACCTGATCCACAATCACCCCCTCATCCATGCTGGCAATTAAATCCGCTGTCGATGTCTTCCCAGGCGCAAAGCAGAGATTTACTAACTCTGGGCTGGGACGCGACAAACCACCCCGAAAGCCGTTTCCTGTTGACTCACAGCCAGCCCTGGCTGCCCAGCGCCGATCCCAGTAAAATTCTTTCACTGTGCCTTTCTCAACAAACACTTTGCGACGGGTGGGCGTGCCTTCATCGTCAAAAGCACAGGCAGATGGCCCGATGCTGGGGTCTTCAAATAAATTTAAGCGTTCGTCAAAGAGGGTTTCGCCCAGTTTACCGACGAGAGGAGAGGCTTTTTGGACGATACTTTGACCGGAGAGAACCGTCTTAAATAAGCGTCCGATGGCACTAGCGGCGGCTCTAGGATTAAACAGAACGGGGAAAGATCCGCTCTGAATGGTCGCTGGCTGCTCTGCTAGAGCGTATTTTCGTAACAAATCTTCTAGAAGGCGATTAAAATCTGGGACGCCTTCACGGGCAATATCGGAGCTATAAACCTGGAGAAAATCTTCACCCCGTACCAAATTCCCCGAAAGGCTGGCACTAACAACCTGGCTGGTGCGCGAGGCGTAGACATCCGCACTGGTTGCAATTTTTACGTTATTTGTCCGGACGTGGAACCCCACATCTACCAGAATATCGGAGTTGTAGTTGTGGATTTGAGAAATTAAGCGATCGCCTACTTCCACTAATTCCTGAGTTGCTGGTGGCGTGTATTTTTTTTCGGGTTCCGTCACCTGTACGCCCGCCGCAAATTCAAACTCAGCCTTGTCGCCAATTTCTGAAGTTTGTACGGCAGCATCCACCAAATCTTCCAGCCGCGTCAAGTCTGTGGAACTGGCAAAACCCAGCCTCCCCTCGTGTAGCACCCGCAGCGCGACTCCTTGCAGTGCTTTGGTTTGCAGGGATTTTAAGCGATTGTTTTCAAACTCAACTGGTGTGTCTTGGCTTGATAGATAGTAAACCTCAGCGGAGTCGGTTCGTCCCTTCGCCAATTTCAGAATCTGCTCCAGCGTCGCATCAGTCACCATCTCAGGTTCTCCCGCTTCACCCATACCATCTTAAAGCTACCAGAGGGACTCGTCGCACTACTGCCCTAAATACCGCTGTAAAGACAGACAGGAAGTTTACCGACTGCTGCTAATTGTTCTACGACTTTTAATTGGAGAAAAATCTCCTCAACAACTCAAACAGAAGCTAAATTTGCGATTAGATGAATTTTCCCAACTTAGGAAAGCCCGTCCAGTCACGCCATATTGGGCATAAAAAAAGGTTTGCGGGAAGCCAAACAAGAACCCAATCACAGATAAAATTAGCGTTCAAAAATTAAACCAAGCTAATCCACCGAGTGTCAAACCAATGGCAACCAAGGCAACCCAAATAAACAAATTGTCCTTGGTATTTACTTGGCTGAGATCGATGGGTTCCGGTTCTGGACGCTTTTGAGGAGTTTTCGTAGCACCCTGAAGATTGCTCCCCCGGCGAAATTCCGGTTCGCTGTCAGCGAGAGTTGTGAGATCGGGAATCTCTGTCAACCATTCTGGACGCCTGCTGAGTTGCGGGGCTTCCATAATGTAGAGTAAGCGACGGCTTTGCTTGCTAGTTTGTGGATCGGGATGATGTCGCAGCTGTTTGCAGAGGGCGATCGCTTCTGTTGTTTGTCCTGCTGCTTCGTAAGCCGTCACCAGCCAAATCAAGATTTCTCCTCCCAATCGGGAGTTTCGAGTCACCAAGCTACTTGCCTTCTCTAAATGCTGCACTGACTGGCGGTAATTTCCTCGCTCAAATGCTGCTGTGCCAGTCTGGTACTCGGTTCTAATAATTTCCTGGGTTTCTGAATTCACTGTGCCAATCGAATTTAAAGAGAACTTTTTTGTGCTTTGTACGTCATCACCGATAGCCTCTTTAAATTTTAGCGAAGCAGATTATCCTGTAATCAAGACGGCTAAAATCAATTGCTTTTGCCAGGGTTTTCGAGAGCATCCAAAGACAAAAATTGCAAGCTGCCAGCTCGGAAGATTTATCGTCTGTAACGGGTGGTTTCTGTTTCGTTGTTTCAACATCACCCGTTCGGGTGAATCAACGAGGGGAATTTTCCTCGCCTTGCCAGGGTTTATCTTAAGAAGTCATTCAAAATTTCATACTTAGCACCATCCAAAAGATTAGGATGTAAAACCATGCTTAAAACCCTACCTCTGCCGTTGCATCGTTTTCATCGGTTTTGCCTTGCTACCGGCTTAGCACCCTTGACGCTGGGCATTACGGTACTAACAGGGGCGATTTCCCCAGCCAAGGCACAATTAATCATTCAGCAAGGCGTGCCTACTTATGGATTTCCCCAGCATGGAGTTATCCAGCCGCCGTCGGGTAGCTTTGTTTATGGCAGTCCGATTCCCAGTCCGATTCCGATAAACCCAACGACGGGGATGAGCGATCGCGGATCGAGTAATTACTATCGAGTCAATCCCAATCCCTATCCGAGTTATCCCGACTATTACCAGGGTTATCCCAACTCCTATCCGAGTTATCCCGACTATTACCAGGGTTATCCCAACTCCTATCCGAGTTATCCCAGCTACCCGGTGGGATCGCACAGAAGAGTCAACAACTCGACACTGATCAACCCCACCTTAATCAATCCCCAGATTCGGGATTCTATCCTGATTAATCCAGTGATTGTGAATCCGCGAGGCAATCGCAGACGCTTCAACCAACCCAGGCAGATTATTATTCGTTAATCGCGCACGCCTAAGTCATAAACCCTAAGTCATAAACTCAGAGGCGATAATCATCGAGCCGATACCGGCGTCGGTGAAAATTTCTAATAGCAGTGCGTGGGGAATACGACCGTCAATAATATGAGTAGCCCGAACGCCTTGAGCAAGCGATCGCACGCAACATTTCACCTTGGGAATCATCCCACCACCCACGATACCCTTTTCAATTAGACGCCTCGCTTCGGCGATATCCACTTTGGCAATCAGAGTAGAGGGATCTTTGTAATCCTGCAAGATCCCTGCTGTATCTGTGAGCAAAATCAACTTTTCTGCCCCCAAAGCCGCCGCAAGTTCCCCAGCTACGGTATCCGCATTGATGTTATAGGCTTGTCCACTGTCATCGGTTGCCACGCTAGACACTACAGGGATATATCCACTACTGACCAGCGACTGCAAAAGCTTGATATCAATACTGTTCACTTCTCCCACAAAACCAATGCCCTCTACCCCTTCTGGACGGGCTTTGATCAAGTTGCCATCTGTGCCGCAAAGTCCAACAGCGGAACCGCCAGCACGGTTAATTAAGGAGACAATTTCTTTATTGACCCGACCCACTAAAACCATTTCCACCACCTCCATTGTGGCGGCATCGGTTACACGCAGGCCATTTTTAAATTGGGGTTCGATTCCCAGTTTACCCAGCCAAGAGTTTATTTCTGGACCACCGCCATGTACCACGACGGGACGCAAGCCTACACAGGATAAGAATACAATGTCGCGCATTACCTTATCTTTGAGCGAAGCGTCTTTCATCGCCGCGCCGCCGTATTTAACGACAACGGTGCGACCGGCAAATTGCTGGATGTAGGGTAGTGCTTCGCTTAGCACTCGAACGCGAGTCGCTTCAGCTTTCTTGAGGTATTCGCTATCGTTAAGCATTGCTTAGCAGGATGATGCCAGTAATCGTTTTCTAGAAGTTTAGTGCATACTGGCGTCTGCGGCACGATTAGAGGCGGCTGTTTCCAGTTTTACTGACCGTTATTGTCTGGCTTTGGCTTAAGAACTGCGGGAATCGCTTCAATTACTTGCGTCGCAATTTGTTCGGGAGTTTGCCCCTCGCCAACAGTGATGTGCAGGTCGGCTTGGGCGTACAGCGGTTTTCGTTGCTCAAACCGCTTTGGGAATTCGGTCGCGATGTCAGCGTTTTTTAACAGAGGTCGGGTGGTATCGTTTTGCAAACGGGCGACTAAAAGTTCCACAGGGACATCCAGCCATACGACGAGACCGTGTTGGAGATAGCTCCAATTTTCTCGCTTCAGGATAATACCGCCGCCAGTAGCGATCGCTAACTTCGTATAAGCCGACAATTCGGACAGCACTTGGCTTTCCAGCTTCCGAAAGCTTTCTTCGCCGTCACTGGCAAAAATCTCATTAATCGATTTTTTCGCAACTTGCTCAATCACCGCGTCGGTATCGAAAAAGTGATAATCCAGATGCTGTGCCAATAAGCGTCCTACGCTTGTCTTTCCCGCACCCATCATGCCAATCAGATAGACATTGATGCCCTTGAGTCGGTCGCGTAGGTTCTGATTGCTTTTTTCCATATTTACAATTGCCAGAGCGATCGCTGTCCTAGTGTAACCATCAACGGAAGAAATTAACTCTTTTACCTACATATCAAATTTCCCGGTAGCTATCTTTATCCAAGTCTTCCAGCGACGATTGCCACTTTTCTACCAATCCTCCACGCACGCTGCTTCTCACCCAAGGATGCAGATCGTAGCGGGGATTGCCTAGCTCATCTTGTACGTCTTCAATCAAATACCATCGTCTCAGATCCGCCAGTGCCGCATCCAACTCTGAATCCAACAATTCCCCAACTTGAGACAACTCGGCTCTGCTAACCGTTACATCTACCCCGCCCATATAACGCAGTACACTTTTTGCTGCCACATTGATTCGCTGCCACGCTGCCTCCAGACAGAAGCGGTAGAACGTCTCAACTTGTCGGCTGGCAAGCTTTAATTCCGACAAGATTGGCTCAAGTGCTTGATCGTGGAATACTCGCCCAGCCAGGAAATGCAGTGCTAAGGGTGCGCCGCAAGACAATTGATGCATTTGATAAAGCTGTTCGTTGCTTGCCTGCTTGATTACCGAAATGTTGTTGTATTTTGCCTCATCCTCCAACAATTTAGACGACCATCTTTCTTCGAGTCCTGGGATTTCAATTAATCTTACATAGGGAGGTTTAGTTCGGTGTCGGCTGGTAATCAGTGCCCGACTGGGGTTGAGCATTTTGATAAGGTTCGCCAGAATATCTTCAACTTGTGCGGTCTCCGCATTATCCAAGACGACAAGCAATTTCTCTGCTCTCAAACGCTGGTGAACTCGCTCAGGGGGACAATCCAGTTGATGCGCAATTTCATTTAAAAATTTCTTCCACGTCAGCGCCTCAAACTGCTTTTCCTGGCTGATGTAACCATCCACCCACTCACTTTGCCTCGCTGTCACCCACACCACATCCGCGAACAGATTTCTGTCGAGTGCTTCTTTCGCAATTTGGCTGGCAGCTTCAGATTTGCCATACCCTGGACTGCCGCTGAGGGAAAAAATAGAGAGTTCGGCGGGATCGTCTAGGCGGTTCAATACTTCTTGAATGAAGCTTTCTCGCCCCCACACCATTCGACATCGCGGATTGGGGATAAACAAGCCCCGCTGGCGTTTTTTGCCCCGCTCTAGTGGTGCTTCGGCTGGGGCGTTGAGGGTTCCATTCTCCTCCCAGCATCTTGTACCAGGAGTAGTAGACAAGGAGTCTTGAGGAACGACCTGTTCCCCGATTGGACAGGATAGCAAGCTCTGAGAATTGTCCGGAGCATTCTTAGAAAACTCGCTCCATTCATCATAGGAACAGTTCAATAACAGATGACATAAGCCATTGGCAATCCGATACTCGCAGGTTTGGCGGCTCTCCGAGTTCAAAATCGCTTGTAAAGCTTGGCGGGAGGGTTCAAGTGTATTGAGTTGTTTCCGCCACGCACTCAAAAATTCTTGCATTAAGGCACGCTTGCCTTCAGGCTTGTACTTTCTGTTGAATTCTTCGTGTAGCTTTTTCTTTAAGCTTGCGGACAAAAAAACGTTACTGTTATCTCTTCTGAGGTCAAATCCACCAGCCATATAGATACCGATAGACCTTTTTGCGTATTTCTGACAAAATTTGGAGCTTTGTATCAACAAAATCCTGCAAACTATTAACTTGAGCAACCAACTTGGCTTTGAATTACTTTGAAATTACCCTATAATTGCTTTGTTTCAATTTCAGTAATGTTACGGTTGCCTAATAAGGTTAAATTGTGAAGCACGGTAATCTCACTTAGGATCATCAAAGTTGGGTGTTCTACCATGAAAAATAACCTCAGCAATATCCGCGAAGTCGTCCAACACGCTTTGAGTACAGGCTACTTAACTGTTGCAGCCGAAGAACAGCTGCGGAGACTTTTAACAACTAAGTATGGATTAGAAGACTTCAACGCTTTTATGCAGTTGCAGCAAGCTGCAATGCTGGGTCAAGTGAGGCAAGAGTCCCGCGAACTCGCCCTTTCTCAGCGACTTTCCTGTGGGAGATGCTAGCGGCTAAGCCAAGCATTGGCGAAAAATCGTCCTTTCCAGCCCTTTATTAACCCGGTAATGTTAACCCGGTAAGGTTAGACGACGGTTGGTTTCGTATCTCCCAGATGGAGCGTTAATTAGCCCCAAGCTTAATAAAAGAGCCACATCTTTAGTCGTCATTTCTTCACAAATCTGCTCAACTAATTTGTCAGCGAGATACGCCCTGACAACAGGTGGCAAGGTGAAATTATTCGAGGTTTTTTCAATCAGCGATCGCCGTCGCAAAGATTCCATTGCTTCTAGCTGCTGCCGTTTCGATACTCCCGGCACCACCTCGTCTCGCAAGGAACGTATAGGAATTAACTTGTGACGAATTGCCAGCCAGTACATTACTTTTTTTTCTAAGTCCGAGAGGCGATTGAACTGCCGATCTAATAGATCTCGGATATCCCCAAAGACAACCAACCCTTCTGCTAAAAAGTCGGTGATATTCCCGTCAAAGACATCTTGAATCGTCGTTGCTACAATTTTCAGGACTAGCGGATTTCCCGCATAGCGGTTGATCAGGACTCTACATTCTTCGGTTGAGCCAACTAAACCTTTGAGTTGCAGTAACTCTTGTCCATCGGATGCTGACAACCCCCTTAGTTCTAAGGAACGAATGGGTAAGTTTTCCCCTTCTAAGGATGCAATTTCTTTCGGTTTCTCCCGACTGGTGAGAACCAGACAGCTAGGATGGCGTTCTTCTCCCAGACGTCGGAACAGTTCCCCATATCCCTCATATTCGGGACGATAGTATCCAGCGTGTTGGATAGGAGATAAAACTTCCTCAGCTCGATCGAGGACGATCAGACAGCGGTGCGATCGCAGATAAGCCATCAGTAGGGAAATTCCCTCGTCTGCGGTTGCGTCACCGATGATTTCCTGTCCTTGAGACAGAAATTGAACCAAGTTTGCCACCAAATCTTGAACTGATGGAGCATGACGTAGCGATCGCCAAATGACAAACTCAAAATCTTGCTGAATCTGTTCTGCTAGCTTTACAGCAAGAGCAGTTTTCCCGATTCCCCCTATCCCCAACAATGCCACTAAGCGGCAGCTGTCGTGGACAATCCACTGCTCTAAGGTTGCCAGTTCTTCCTCGCAACCGTAGTAAGCTGCTACATCAATCACTTCTTCCCAATCCTGGGAAGCGATCGCCGTCCCGATGGCAGATGTCTCAGCTTGACCGTGTTCGGATACGTTAGCGAAATCTATTTTATATCCAGCTTTTGAGAGCAAGTTGGTGACGCGGCTCCAGTTCTTGATTTTTATAACGTCACCCGTCTGGCGAATCAGGAGTTCTTGAATGTATTTGTACAGCCCATTCGATAAGTAAACTCTAACGGCACTGCTAGTGCGACTTTTGTAGACAGTGTCTGCTATTTCTGCTGGACTATAGCCACACAACAATCCTCTTAAGAATTTCTTCTCAACTGGCGTCAAACTCCTTCCTTTGGCAGATGCTAAATCTAGATAAAGCTTCTCCAAATGCCAATTATTTGCTGCTTCTGTAAACTCGTCGTCCTGCCGCTCAACAGTTGATACCATTCTCTCGCGTTGCTAACCTCAATAAAGGCTGTCAACGCCTGATTCTAACGGATTAATTATGAAATCCTAACGAAGTTACGATGAAGTTCTAACGAATTTAATAACGATTGTTAGATGAAGTTTCTTTAATATTTTGGCTATCCTTAAATTTTAGGGAGACTTTATCTAACTTTCATCTAAAGTTCATTAAAATTTCACAGTTTTTGAGAGGGAGAAAAGAGGTGAAGCGATGGTTTTCCTAGGTTTTAACGGCATTAGCTTACCCTGCGGCTCAATTATATTGCCCTGCCTCAGAAAAGGCATCCGTAAATTAACTGACGTGAATTCCCTATTTCAAAACCTAATGGTTTCTCCTGGTATTGATTGAGTTGGTGAAAAATTATGATGCTCATCCGCGAACTTGTCGAACAAGCACTGACTATTGGATATTTAACCGTTGAAGCTGAAGATCAACTGCGACAGTTATTAAGAAAAAAGTATGACAATGAGGATTTTAATGCCTTCATGACCTTGCAGAAAGCCGCAATGACAGGTCTTGTCAAGCAGCAATCGCGCGAACTGATGCGGTTATAACCAGTAGTTTAGAGTTAATTCTTGGGGTTAATGACTTGAGAATTCAGGAGTCAAAATAATAAAGCGTGTGAATGCTTCCCCGGAGAGGGGTTGAGGGAAACCCTCGCAAAAAAAAGTCACCCTCTAGGCTTATCGGTTCTTCCAATCAGTGTCAAACTCGTCGTCCTCGTCTTCAAATCCCCAGTCGTCCTCATCCGGATTGGTTTTCCGTACAGGTTCAGGTTCCTGATAGGGCGGGGTAATCACCCGATAACTGGCATCATAAACGGCTTCAGTTTTTCCCACCCCAGAATTGCGCGGTTCCCGGTAGCTGTAAGAATAGACGGAACCCGATCGAGAGGCGCTTTTCGGTTCTTGCTGACGCTCGTAGGTTGTACGTTCTTCTACAGATTCTTTTGCAAACGGTGGTCGGATTGGAGTGCGATCGCGCGGTTCCTCCGATTCATCCCCCCAATCATCATCCTCCGCAACCTCCTCTTCCCAGTCATCTCCATCTGCATCGGTATTCGTTGGCTCTGGCGGAGGGGGAGGGGTGTAACTGGTTTGTTGAGTGGTAGAGGTTTGTTGAGTGGTATAGGTAGATTGGGCAGTTTCCCGCCGCGACTGGTTGGCACGAGGGGGTTCTGTAGCTTCTAGTTTGCGGATGCGTGCTTGTAAGGGACGCCGTTGTAGATAGCTCAACAATTGTAAGAAACTGCCAACCAGGGCACCCGTTGCGATCGCTGCCAAAATCCAAACCCCTACAGGTAGCGCTTGCGTCTTAGCACCCAAAAATACCAGCGCTAGCACCGGCGACAAATTTTGTAAAGCAAGTAGTGCTACGGACCCTAGCACCAACATCAGTAGTAAAATCCGAATCGCAGGCATAATCTATTAAAAATTAAAAATTAAAGCTTAAAAATGCAGAATTTCTTCTTGTATTTTCAATTTTACATTTTTAATTTTTCATTTTCCTTCCCATCGGTTAATCGGGATACAGTCAATATCTAGCTGATCTAAGGCACGCGCCACCACAAAGTCTACTAAGTCTTCAATTGTTTGGGGATTGTGATACCAAGCAGGAATTGCTGGGACAATTCGGGCACCTGCTTCTGCCAAAGCCGTCAGGTTACGCAGGTGAATCAAGCTAAAGGGCGTTTCGCGGGGCACAAGAACCAGTTTCCGCCCTTCCTTGAGTTGGACATCTGCTGCTCGCTCCAAAAGGTCGGAACTTAAGCCAGCTGCCAGTTTCGCCACGGTACTCATACTACACGGCATAATCACCATCCCTAGGGTGCGGAAGGAACCACTGGCAATATTGGCTCCCACATCGCCCCAAGGATGGCAGTAAAGTTTACCCTGCGTTTCGACTCCAGCTTGCTGTCGCCAAAATAGTTCCTGTGCCACTGCTTCTACAGGCATCCGGATAGTTTGCTCTGCCTGCCAAACCATGTAAGTAGATTTGGAGGCAACCAGTTCAACGCTGTACTCAGCTTGGAGCAGAAATTTTAAGGCACGTACGGCATAAATTAAGCCAGAGGCACCCGTGATGCCGAGGATAAGGGGTTTGGTCATTAGTAGTAGGTAATGGGTAATTAGCTAAACGGTTAATGGCTCATGGTTCTTGAACACACCATGAGCCATTAACGATTAGCTATTCATCCAATTCAGGATCGGCAGAAGGATCTGCTTCTATATCCTCATTGCTGGCTTCGCTACCGCCGCCGACAATGACCAAGTCAATTTGCTGACGATAGTAATCAACGCTCTTAACTTGGACTTCCACGCGATCGCCTAGACGATAAGAAACGCGGCTTTTCCGTCCAACCAGACAAGCATGACGAGAGCGAAACTCGTACCAGTCATCTTTAAGAGAGCTGACGTGTACCAGTCCTTCCACTAGCAAGTCTTCAATTTCCACAAAGAACCCGTAAGACTGGACGCCGGTAATTAAGCCCTGGAAGACCTCTCCCGTGCGCTCCTTCATTAGCTCGGCTTTTTTGAGTCCTTCCAGATCCGCTTGTGCATCTGAAGTCAGCTTTTCACGCTCGTTGAGATGCACAACGATACCCTGTAGCTGGCTTTCTAAATCTTCTTGCACGTCTGGTGGCAAGACATTCCAGTTGATATTGCCCTGGGCGGAACTATGACGCAGATTCACGCTTTCTTTGGCGCGAGTGGTTCGGCGATCGCGTCCTTTCTCGAACACGGCAAGCAATACCCGCGACATCAGTAAATCTGCGTAGCGTCGCAGCGGTGAGAGACAGTGGGTGTAGGGGCTTTCGTCCTCGCCTATTCCCAAAGCCAAACCAAAGTGAGAGCCGGGAGCTGTACTGTAACCACAGGGTCTCAGCGTGGACTGCAACAGATACATCAAGACTCGCTCTGACTGGGATTGAGCGAACATTTGAGTAAAACGTTGATAATCCCGTGATGTTACGGCTTCTTCCTGCTCTAGGCGCAGTTCCATGCCTAGATTACTCGCCAACTTCATCAATTCCTGCACATCCTCCGGGTCTGGAGAAGGCTGAATGCGATACGTTGCAGGCAGAAAGAGTGCTTGCAAATGGGTAGCGATCGCTTGATTTGCCAGGAGCATCAACTCTACAACTAGAGAACGCACTCCTCCCGAAAATACAATCGCTCCTAGGATGCCTTCATCGTTGTAGGGCAATTGAGTACCGGGCAGATTCAGTTCAAATCCTCCCCTCCCTAGGCGCTGTGCTTTCACCGCCGGACTCAGCTCGTAAAACAACTGACTGAGCATTTCAAACACTGGCGCTTCGGCATCTTGATGACGCTCTAAAATTGCTGTCGCTTCGTCGTAACTGAGTTGGCGATCTACTTGAATCACCGTGGGTTGAATCTCATACTCCACCATTTGTCCGGTGGCGGAATCGAGAGTTAACAGTACCGAGATCGCTAAGCGAGCTTCGCCGGGTACCAAGGAGCAGCGACTGGCAACAGCATCCGGTAGCATTGGCAGCACCATGTCTCCCAGATAGACGGTGTTTCCTCGCTTGCGAGCTTCCCGATCCAGGGCTTCTTGTGGCTCAATGTAGTGGGCAACATCCGTGATGTGGACGCCCAACTGCCACACTCCAGCCTCTGTTTTGTTAAGAGTCAGAGCGTTTTCTGTGACGTGCTGAGCGGTTTCGTTCTCACTTCCCGCTCCTGAAGGCTCAGGAATAAAGGCAAGCGTTAACAGATTCCGCAAATCCAGCCGGTGCTTGAAATCTTTTTGACTCGGCTGTTTGGGCAATTCCTCTGCGGCTCTAAGCACCTCAGATGGAAAGTTGCGAGGTAAGTCGTGCTTGCAACAGACAATATCGGTGTCTGCGGCGGCTTCTGCATTGCTGCCGAGAATGCGAGCGACTTTGCCAATCGGCGGCTGCGATGCCAGGGGATAGCGTAAAACTTCGACGTGAACGAGGTAATCGACGGCTTCCGCCAAGTTTTGACCGTTCGGATGCAGATTCAGTTCAAATAGCAGCCGATCGTCTAGAGGGACGGCTCTAAAGCCGGTTTCGACTTGCTTGACTCGTGCTAAGACCGAGGGATTGGCTCGTTCTAGAATCAGCCGTACTTCTCCTTCTGGAGAGCGTTTGCGGTTTCCTTCTTTGGTGACTTTGACGAGAACGCGATCGCCATTCCAAGCAGTACTCAGATGGCTCTCTCGGACGTAAATATCCTCCGCTCCTTCTACCTCCTGAATGGCAAAGCAGAACCCTTTACTCGAACAGCGCAGTTTGGCTTCGACGACATCTTCTTCCTGGACGCGCCGATACTTACCGCGATCTTTGACCAAAATGCCAATTTTTTCCAAGGCATCCAAGGCAATTTGTAGTTTAGTTAAGCTCTCTTCATCCTGGCAACGCAGTTTTTTTTCCAGAACCTTAGGAGCAACTAATTTGTCATCTGTGAAATTAGAAAGTAGTGTAGCGATTGAAAATTCCATGCAGCTATGAGTTTGCCTCCACCATAAAAACAATTCTGTTTGTCTAAATTTGTCAGCTGATAGAGACGAGCTAACCTTGTCTCTACAACAGTTGCTTCTTTCTTCTTGCCGACCACTGACTGTTGACCGCTGACGATTGAAAGCGATTTTTCTCCTTGTTATCCTGACGCCATGCTTGGAAAGCATGGGTATTTTTACCCTGATGTGGCAGCGCCAAATTCGCCGCGTTTTTAACAGATGTCTCGCTACTACCTGGGTGGCGCGTTTCTCACCCTACAGTATGCGAAACATTGTCATCGTCATCGAACGCGATGCTCTAGCCTTCTTAGCGCTACACGAGGAGATGCATATCGCGATATACGCTATGCGAGGAGTCGCAGATAATCGCGGCATACACTACGCGAGCGGAAGATTTTGGACTATCGATTTTAGACTTTGTAAACAAACAAAATTTTGTCTTTTTACAGATTTTGGACAACAGACAGCTGCGTTTGGTAGTCTCTAGTCCACGGTTGGTCGTCTTTAATCTACAGTCCACAGTTGAGCGTCAAGGGAACATCGTCAGGCAACCATCCCTCCTTCAGCCCGCCTTTGCGAATATCAAGCAGATGTCCCGAACAAGAACCCTGGATGCAACCAGCGACTGGCAGCAACCAGTGCTTTCTCTGTTCAGGTGCTTGACGACAAAAGCGACGACAAGCACTTTGTCTGACTGCCTTTTCTCAAGTCAACCACTGTGAAACGGACTCGGTCACTTGCGAGCGTAGCGGGCAGTAGCGAATGGTTTTATACCATACCGATGAACAGTCTCTAATTATTTTAGTTTCTTGCGGTACCTTCTCTAAAATCGTTTTTCAGGGGGCGTACTATACTTAACGTTGATGGGAGCCAAAAAACCCGACTAGGTTTGGGTGGCGTGGAGTATTATGTTTTCTCAATTCCGAGTTCGTTATCCCTTAGGTAGCCTGACCACTGAGTTACTGACCATTCATGAAGGAAAGTACGTGGTCAAAGCCGCTGTTCAAGTCGAAGGTGTAATCCTAGCGACAGGTTTGGCAGCAGCCGGTGAGATTGAGCTGGCAGAAGACAAGGCAACAGCCAGAGCGTTGAACTGTTTGGGAATTCCTGCTGGAAGTTCTAGCCACAACACTCCAGTTACGCAGTCTGATGCTCAGATTACGCAAACTGTGGCGGTTGAGGTGCCAGTGGGGGCGATCGCTAACCCCAGACGCGAAACGGTCATTCCGTCAGAAAGCCCCTCGCAGCCAAGCCCAAATCGGCTGTATTCCGATCCAGTCAGCTTCAATGATATGGCTGGAATGTCCTTCTCAGATCGGGGGCAAAAAGAACCTGCTTCACCACCTCCCGTCGTGCTATCGAATCAGGATGTCCCGTTTGCAGAAGAGTATTCCCCTGCCCATACTGAGCTTTATGGGGATGATGCTGCGATCGAGACACCCGAAGAAATATCGGGAGGCTTGTTTAGCAGCCAGCATAATCAGCCAATGACCTCATCGCCTGGTTATCACGCTAGCGAAGAGGTTATTCAGCCAAGTCCGATGGATATGACTATCGGTAGCACAAGTTCTGCTGCTGAGGAGATGGACTTATCCGAAGCGATGGCTAGAACGACGGTAGAAATTAAGCGTTTGCGCTGGACTGCTGAGCAAGGAAAAGATTATCTGAAGCGAACCTACGGTAAGCGAGGTCGTTCGGAGCTGAATCAGGAACAATTGCTGGATTTCCTGCGCTATCTTGAATCTCTCCCAACACCGGAAAAGTAACTGAGCAACATTGTCAATAAAAAATGGGGGAAGCTCCATTTTTTATTGACGGGATGTGTAATTTTCTGTATTTCTCCCTCAATCAATCGGGAGCGAATGCTCGTGGATTGATTAACCTCCTATTTTTGCGTAGTAGGGACATAGCATTGCCATGTCCCTACAGAACGTGAACGAGCGTAAGTTATTTAATCTATGTTCCTGAGGGGAGCTCACAACATTTGCTTGACTCGATCCTCCCAAGCCCCCTCGATGGAGGGGCTAACCAGAAATTGCACGTCCGTTAACTTTTAGTTCTCTATACCGCTGCAACGGCTGTGCGGGTAGCAGAGGGACTGCGTTTAATCACCTGATCGATCAAACCGTAGTCCTTGGCTTCCTCTGCCGACATAAAGAAATCGCGTTCGGTATCTTCCTCAATCCGCTCGATGGGCTGACCTGTGTGTTTAGCCAGATATTCGTTCAGCTGTCTTTTGTGGTACAGGATTTCCTTGGCTTGAATCTCAATATCGGTGGCTTGACCTTGAGCGCCGCCGAGAGGCTGGTGGATCATGATCCGGGAATGAGGCAGACTCATCCGCTTGCCTTTAGCACCCGCGCTGAGGAGGAAAGCGCCCATACTAGCGGCTAATCCGAGGCAGATGGTGCAAACATCCGGGCGGATTTGATTCATCGTGTCAAAAATGCCCATACCTGCGGTGACGGAACCACCGGGAGAGTTGATATACAGGTAAACGTCTTTCTCTGGATCTTCAGCGTCTAGAAACAGCAGCTGAGCCACGATTAAGTTGGCAAGGTCGGAATCAACCTGTTGTCCCAGGAAGATGATGCGTTCCCGGAGGAGCCGGGAGTAGATATCAAAGGCACGTTCGCCACGACCTGATTGTTCGATAACGGTAGGAATCATGGAGTCTGCTTTTTCGGGTGATTTTTCTTAATTTTAGCGATTGTAGGAGAAAGTACCGGGTGCTGGAAATACTACCGATACAACCCTAGCGAGAAGGTGCGCTTGCAGCAGGTGGATTGGGCTTGTCGGCTGGAATGTAGAACATCAGGGAAAACCCGTCGGTAGCACTGAAAGGGTAGGGGTGTTTTGTCGTTGTGTCCTCTGGGGTTCGGTTTTTCAACAGCGATCGCATCTTGCTGGTTGTCTTCGTCAGGAAACAATCGCCCAACTGGGTGAATCAATGGGACGAAGTGCGATCGCTATAGCAAATCGTACTGTTAGAACTATTCGGGGATGGAGGGAACCGAGTCATGCCTAAAAGACTTCTGCAAGCCGCCACGATCACCTTGTTGCTCAATGTAATCGCAGCACTAAGCGTCCCAACCACAATTCAGACACCGCGATCGCTCTCAACTGCTCAACCCAACACTAATGGCGAGTTGACTGGATCGACTTCTGTACAGATGCGTCCTTATTAACAAAGGAGTTGCTCGATATGACCGTGCAATTTAAAGATTTAGAAGCGATCGCTCAACAGAAGATTGACTTAACGCCAACAGCAGCACTGGCTGCACAGATACGGCAATATCAGGATGTACCTTTAGAAGAAATCTACGATTTACTCGAGAGTGTCACAGAACCTTTTACCGTGTTAGCGGATTCTCTTCCTACACCACTCCAACAAAGTGCCCGACAAGAAATTGAGTTTTTTGTCTGTTTGTACCAACAGCGCCTCGATCGCCCCTCCATCAATCAAGCCAGAGATAGGATGCTTTAATTGATGGAAGTTATTGGTAGGCGCGGTAGCGAAGCGGTATTGCTCTTAGCAAATCGCGCCTAGCACCCTGTCCTAGCGCTCTAGTTGCTCGCTTGGATAGGGGCGGCATCTATAATCTACACAAGCTATACCGGCTGGGGCGCTTTTCTTTTTCTCATCCCTGTGCTTCCCGCGAACCAGGCAATCTTATTCAAACCCAAAGACATAAAGAACGCTAAGAAAGGAAAGAAACTAATTTTGTTATAAACAAGGATAAAATCTCTATATATCAATATCAAACTTTGTTAGGAAAATAAGTTGACTTGAATATGAAAAAAAGCATTTTTCTATTTTTGTTATTAGCCTTGGGTTCTTTTTCAGTAGTTTATTATTACTGGAAACAGGCGACCCAACTTCCTGAGTGGTACGTCACCAAAGAAAAAACTACAAATCCTCAAGTTAGACAAATTGACTTTAGAAATGAAGCTGAAGTCCAAACAGTCAAAGCCAGATTGCAAAGAAATGTTGATGCCAAAATAGAAAATAGCATTGGCGCTAGCCAAGGATTGCAAACAGAACTAAGCAGACGGGATGGAAGTGATAAAAAACCTGCTGTTGATAAAATTACCGAAAACCCTCAAGCGGAATTAGGCACTCAAAATATAGAAATTGATTTGAGCGAACATGAAGTTAATGATTTGGTAATTTCAACAATTGCTAAAGATAAAAACACCAGTAAGTTACTGGCATCTACCAAGGGCCTCAATACAACCATCAAGAATGGTCAGGTAGAAAGCGGGGTTGTATTCAATGTCTCAGAAGTTCCCAAAGAAGAACTGAATCAACAAGAAAAAGAATTGTTGGAAAAAGTTATAAAAACATTCCCTTTTTTAGAAGAGAAAGAAGTTTATATTGGTGTGGAAGGTAAGCCAAGGGTAGAAAATGGGCAATTAAAACTTGAAGAACAAACAAAAATAAAAGTGGGGAATTTGAGTTTTACGACAGCAGAACTTTCCCAGCGGCTGGGAATTCCTCAAGAGAAGATTGAACAAAGATTGAAACTGGAACTGGAATTGGGACGTTTAAAAATAAACGATATCGAAATTAAAGAAAATAACGCTTCGCTCAAAGGTTCGGTTAACTGATGCACTCATCCAGCCACGATTGACCAGAATCTAGCGTGGGGTGGAGCGATCGCTCCATTCATCACGCTAAACTGCTAGGGGTGAAAACGTACTCATATCGAGTTCTGCTATTAGCCCCATGACCAATCGCCTCAATCAAGCTGAAAGCCTGTACCTCCGCAAACACGCTGAAAATCCCATCGACTGGTGGCCTTGGAGTGAAGAAGCCCTAGAAGCTGCCAAGCGGGACAATAAGCCAATTTTCCTATCGATTGGCTACTCCAGCTGCCACTGGTGTACGGTGATGGAAGGAGAAGCGTTTTCCGACCAGGCGATCGCAGACTATATGAATGCCAACTTTATCCCGATCAAGGTAGACCGGGAAGAACGACCTGACATTGATAGTATTTATATGCAGGCGTTACAGATGATGGTAGGTCAAGGCGGTTGGCCCTTGAATGTCTTTCTCTCTCCTGAGGATCGGGTGCCGTTTTATGGCGGTACATATTTTCCGGTAGAACCGCGCTACGGGCGTCCCGGATTTTTACAAGTGCTACAAGCGATTCGTGGTTACTACGATACAGACAAAGCGAAGTTGCACGCGGTAAAAGAAGAACTTCTCGGTCATCTCCAGCAAGCAGCCATTCTGCGACCAAGTATGGGGACGGGTTTAAAACCTGCCTTGACCAACAAGGATTTGCTACAGCAGGGGTTAGAAACGAATACCGGGATAGTGGCTTCTAGCGAACATGGCGCTAGTTTCCCAATGATGCCCTATGCCGAGTTGGCGCTGCGAGCAATTCGATTTAATTTTGAATCCAAATACGACGCCAAGCAGGCGTGTACCCAGCGCGGTTTAGATTTAGCACTGGGCGGGATTTACGACCATGTAGGCGGCGGTTTTCACCGCTACACGGTCGATCCGACTTGGACGGTACCGCATTTTGAAAAAATGCTCTATGACAATGGTCAGATCGTGGAGTATCTGGCTGATTTGTGGAGTGCTGGGATACAAGAACCGGCATTTGAAAGAGCGATCGCAGGTACATTTCAATGGCTAAAGCGAGAAATGACGGCACCGCAGGGTTATTTCTATGCTGCCCAAGACGCGGATAATTTTACCCATGCAGAGGAAGCAGAACCAGAGGAAGGGGCATTTTATGTCTGGACGTACCCTGAAGTAGTCGAATTGCTGACTCCAGAGGAGTTAGAGGAAATTCAACTGCAATTTACCGTGACGCCAGGAGGCAACTTTGAAGGTCTCAATGTCTTGCAGCGCCGCCATCCAGGTATTTTGAGCGAAACAGTAGAAACGGCACTCGCAAAGCTATTTGAAGCGCGTTACGGTACGCCACCCGCCGCCCTAGAAACCTTTCCTCCCGCCCGCAATAACTACGAGGCAAAAACTAGCAACTGGTCGGGTCGAATTCCGCCAGTGACGGATACTAAAATGATTGTGGCTTGGAATAGCCTGATGATTTCAGGGTTAGCCAGAGCTTACGGAGTATTTGCTAAGGAAGAATATCTGTCTTTAGCTGGAAAAGCAGCTAATTTCATTTTGGATTGTCAGTGGGTGGAGGGGCGCTTCCACCGTCTCAACTACGACGGAAAACCTTCTGTACTGGCGCAGTCGGAAGATTACGCTTTGTTTATTAAAGCGCTGCTTGATTTGCACCAAGTAACTCACGCTAGTTTCTGGATGGAGAAAGCGATCGCCCTTCAAGAAGAATTTGACGAATTCCTCTGGAGTGTGGAACTGGGTGGATACTATAACACCGCCAGCGATGCCAGTAGCGATCTGTTAGTGCGGGAACGCAGCTATGTAGATAATGCCACCCCGGCTGCGAATGGAATTGCGATCGCTAACTTAGTGCGTCTGGCTTTACTCACTGAAAATCTTACCTATCTCGACCGCAGCGAACAAGCTTTGCAAGCCTTCAGCAGTGTGATGCATCAGTCACCTCAAGCTTGTCCGAGTTTGTTTACCGCCCTGGATTGGTATCATCACTGTACACTGGTTCGCACTACTATCGACCACCTAACTCCTTTAGTTGCTCAATATCTGCCTACAACAGTATCGACGGCGGAGTCGAATCTGCCATCAGGTGCGGTCGGGTTAGTTTGCCAAGGACTAACTTGTCTGGAACCGTCCCAAAGTCGCGACCAAATGTGGGAACAAGTGCAGCGAAGTCAAATTCGCAATTAAAAGTACCAAGTTACAAATTAAAGAGGTAAGATTTAATTCTTCTTTTTTAATTTCACCTTCGGAATTGGCTTTAGCGATTAGCCGCAATTTATTTTAGGATGGTGCTTCACAAATCATTTAGGGCTGCGATAGCAATCCTATTTTAATTGTGAGATGCTAGATTTCCGAATCCCCGACTTCTCTCAGCCGTCGGGGATCTTGCCTTTACATACAATAGACCTCTTGCAAAAGTTGCTCAGGAAGATTTGATTTTGGGTAGGCAAAGCTCGTAATTGTAGAGAGCAGCAATCAGATTAAACCTTAAACTAAATCTTTTTCGACGATTTCTATAAGGAAAAGACAAAATTTTAAAAACCTTAAGTTTCCGATTTATATGCTCACCTAAAACTCTGATTTTTGCTAATTCTTGATTCCTCTTCCTATCTTCATTACTTAACTTACCTCCTCTCGGCTTCTTTTTGGGAATTCGACTATTGTCATGCACTTTCTGAATACCTTGATAACCTTTATCTCCCAAGCACTCTATGTCTTGTCTCAACCTAACTTTGCTGTTTTTAAATATACGTAAATCATGCTCTCTACCCTTACCATGAGCGGTGCAGATGATTTTACCATTTGCTTGGTTCACCACTACTTGTGACTTGAGTGTATGCTGTTTCTTTTTTCCACTGTAAAACTTTTTTTGTTTTTTTTAGGCCTTTCAATCGGGCTTTCTGTAACATCAACTATGACGACCTGTAACTTAGAATCAGAATCGGTCAGTCTTTTCTTGCCGGGAAGAGTGAAAGTTCTGGATTTAGTCAATGTATCTTCGATTTTTCGGATAATTCTGTAAGCTGTAGACTCGTTTACTCCCCAAGATTGACCAATATGAAAGTACGTGCGGTATTCTCTCCAATATTCCAATGTCATCAACAATTGGTCTTCCAAGCAGAGCTTACCTGGTCGTCCTGTTTTTTGTTTTAACCGGCTGTGCGACCGCACAGCCTCTAGCATCTGATTAAAAGTCTCCGGACGTACACCACACAAGCGTTTAAAGTCTTCTGACTTCAGGCTCTTTACTTGTTCGTAGGTCATAAATGTTACCCAACTCTAACCTACTTGTCCCACGCATCTGGGACTTTTGCAAGAAGTCTAATTATTGAGGGCTACGATATAGACTTTTTATTTTATTTTTGTTAAAATAAAATCGATAAGGAAGAACTAGCTTTTAATATTTAAATCAGACATATTTCTATTATTTAAGGATACCTTGGGCAGCCTAATTAAGAAAGTCATATTAAATAAAAATTTTGCGCGATCGCCTGCAAGCCGTTATCCCCACTCGTAATTAAAAATGTAAGGGTCAGCAGATTTGTACAACTAATCTAACGGTTGGTTGCGATTAGTTATTAGCTCTGAATTATCACCAATAACTAATGACAGCTTCAACATAGGTTTCTTTACGCTCTCCTACTTAATTTTTAATTTCAGAAGGCGGAATTTTCTCAAGGCTAATTAAGGCTTCCATCACTGATTTCACTACAGGTGCGGCTACGGTGGAACCATAGACCTTGCCCTTCGGTTCATCGACAACAGCTAGAACCACATAGCGGGGAGCATCAACCGGAAAAATGCCCACAAAGCTAGTGATTCTGGCAGAGCTAGAATATCCCCCAGTAGCGCTGGCTTTCTGGGAAGTGCCCGTTTTCCCCCCGATTCGATAGCCTGGGATCTGTGCCGCTTTCCCCGTCCCCTTGGTGACGACCGCTTCCATCATTTCTAACACCGTCTGAGTCGTCGATGGGGAAAAGACGGGGCGCGGCGTGGGTAGCGTTGGCTGCCAGTACATCTGCCCTTGGGAGTCGATGAGTCCCCGGACGAGATGAGGAGTTACCAGTTTGCCGCCATTGGCGAGAGCAGCGTGCAACTGAGCCAGATGGATAGGGGTGAGGGAAAAGCCCTGACCAAAGGAGGTGGTAGCGGGTTCAATCCGAGATGACGTAAACTGCTCTTGGCTTTTCATTTGTCCGGGTGATTCAAAGGGCAGGTCGATGCCAACCGCTTGTCCCAGTCCCAGCCGTTCCAGCCAACCGTAGTAGATACTCGGCTTTAGTTGTTGGATGACTTGCACCATGCCGACGTTGCTCGACTGTTGCAGAATCTGAGAAATCGACAGGGCACCGTGACTTCCCTCTTCAGCATTTTTGATCTGCCAGCCAGCAACCTGAATTTGACCTCGGTCATAGAATACAGTGTCAGGTTTAATGGCTCCAGCTTCCAGCGCGATCGCTATATTGAGCGGCTTAAACGTCGAACCCGGTTCGTAAAGGTCTGCCAGCGCCCAGTTCTTAAACAAACCTACATCCGATGTAGAATACTCATTCGGGTTGTACGTCGGCTCTGCAACCAGGGACAGCACCGCACCATCCCGCGCATCCATCACGATGATAGTGCCCCGTTTGGCACTAAACAACTCCATTTGTTGCTTGAGGGCAGAACGAGCAGCACGTTGCAGGCGATTATCAATTGTCAGCTGGAGTTGCAGCTCATCAAAATGCAGCAATCCTTCGGGCACGTGATCTGGCATCAACGTTCCGTTACCAGCGCGGCTCAGTCGAACGGTGCGAACAGCCCGGGTGAGTAAATTTTCCTGGCTATACTCCACACCCGCCTGACCTCGATGATCCACATCCACATAGCCCACGACGTCTGCGGCTAGATCCTGCTGGGGATAGAGGCGGGCGTAATGTTGAATCAGCTCTAAGCCATCGGTTCGCAATTGGGAAATACCGTCAGCTTCTTCTTCTGTCAGGGCGTAGGCAACCCGAATTCCACTTTCCTGCTTGTTGAACTGCTTAAGCAAATTGTCAGCAGAAACTCCCAAAATCACCGCCAATTTCGTCGCAATTGCCTGTTTGGATTGTTTAAACAGCTTTGGATGGGCGTACAGCGTATAGGCGGGACGGTCAGTTGCCAAAACGTTACCACTGCGATCCACAATCGAGCGTCGGGGAACAAAGGGGCGCAGATAGACCATCTGCTGCTGTCGCGCTTTTTGCAGCAGGCTCGGTGCCTGCACCACTTGTAGGCGATACAAATTGATCGCCAGCCCTAGCCCGCTCAGAGACATGATTAGCCAAACAAGCAGCAACCGTAAGGATGAAGTACCCAGCAACAAGGACGGAGAACGCAATAGGCTCCAATCAAAAGACTTCTGAGGTAAAGACTGCTGTGGTGATATCTTCTCCTGTTGCCGATTTTCGCCGCCTTGCTTTGGTTCTGATGACTGACGACTTTTTCCGTTTTGAATGGGTTTTCGAGGCAGTTTTTTCACTGACTCTGGCATTCCACTTCCATTCTGGTTCAACTCGCTCGTCCCTTTAGCAGTTCCAGAAACCTTTTGCGTAGGCAGCGACCTACGATTGCTGACTCCTGACTTTTCCATACCTCGTTAATAGCCTAGTGGCGTAGTTGGGGATGTTTCTGAGTTAGGATCTGCCACTGGCTTGGGCCGTGACTGGCGCTGGGGTGCTGGCGGCAGAAAGATGGTGTTAGCTGGATTGGGAGCAACCAAACCCGTACCCGGACGCTCAGCTTCTTGAGCCAACTGATTTTTTAGGGCTTCATTTGCCGCTGTCATTTGCCGCTCGTTGCGTTGCAGATTTTCCAACTTGCGGTACTCCTGGCTCCACATCTGCTGAGTATAGACCGTCCAGGCATAAACTCCCAGGGTGCTAGCAATCAAGAAGAAACATACCAGGTTGGAGGTGCGCTGCAATGTCACCAGCGATCGCAGCCATGCGGGTGTCTGTGCCTGAAAGTCCCGCTGTTGGGAGCTTCTGCTACGGGTTCTAGACGATGAACCGCTTTCGGAACGCAGGGGTATTGCCTTTCCTCTAGGTTGCCGCGAGGAAACAGTGCTTCTTCTATCCGGACGGTGACGATCTGGAGTCAGGGAGTGAGGGGCAGCAGCCATAAGTAGTTCTTTTTATTAGTATCAGTTGTCAGAAATGAGTTTTTTTCTCTTCTCAAGGTCAGTTTGCTTTGCCACTGACTGTTGACCACTGACAAAGGACAATAAACCAATCAATTTAAACTCTAGACACAAGAGCTGTCTATAGTCCATATTTTCTCGCATCGAATCCAACATTCTTGTCGAGATGGCTAATCGATAGCGAACGTGTACCTAGTCGCTACCTTCGACGCAACCACAGCTTAACACTCTCTAATTGCTTCTTTTGGCAAGGTCGTCGCGATTGCTTTGAGATGAACAGGAGAAGGTTCGCCAGGATGAAGAATGTAAGATTTTGGGATGCTGAGGGAAGCTGCTGGAGAGCTGCTCTCGTTATCCACCCGATAGGATGAGGAATAAATTTCTGCTTCCGAGTTTCTGACTGCTGACTCCGGAATGCTAGCGTCCTTCTCCTCACCCCGCGCTAACAACGGTTGGGGGGGCATTAAGGGAATTTCAACAATAAACTCTGCACCTTGACCGACTTGGGAGTGGCATTGTAGCTTGCCTTTGTGTTGGGTAACGATGATTTGATAACTTACTGCTAAGCCCAATCCGCTGCCCTGACCAACGTCTTTCGTAGTAAAGAAGGGGTCAAAGATTTTCGACTGAATTTCTGGGGGAATTCCTGGCCCATTGTCAGCGATCGCAATCCGCACACTAGCGACCCCTTGAGAGCAGTCCGGCACCAATTCGGTACGCAAGGCGATTTTTTTGTCCTCGGAAGACCCCCGATTGAGCGCTTCTATCGCATTCATCAGAATACTCAAGAAAACTTGATTGAGTTGCTTCGGGTAACACTCCACTAAAGGCAAGTCGCTATAGTTTCTCTCTATTTGGATCTCATTGCCCAGCTGACTGTGCAGCAAGAACAGCGTATTTTCCAGCCCGATGTGAATATCGACTGGTTTCAGGGACGCTTGATTATGGCGCGAGAAGTTCTGCAATGATTTAACAATTTCGTGAATTCGCTGGGCACCTGCCTGCATCGAATTCAAAATGCGCGGTAAATCTCTCAGGAGGAAATCTAGCTCTAGTTCCTCAGTGAGCTTTTGTAATTCAGCATCTGGATTGACATAGAAAGTTTGATAGCTCCGCACTAATCGAATCAGGTCATCTACATACTTTTCCACATAAGGAATATTGCCGTAGATAAAGTTCACTGGATTATTAATTTCGTGGGCAACGCCAGCTACCATCCGACCCAGACTTGACATTTTTTCACTTTGAATCAACTGGGATTGCGTTAGCCGCAGTTCAATCAGCGTTTGGGCCAGTTGCTTAGCTTGAGCGGCGCTTTCTACTGCCTGCTGCTGAGTTTGGGCGTATAAGTTGGCTTGTCGAATGGAAATCGCCAGCTGATCGGCAACCGCTTGGGCAAGTGTCCGGTCATTTTTCGACCAATACCGGATATGCGAACACTGATTGAGATAAAGAATTGCGTTGAGTGTTCCGTTTGCCTGTACTGGCACGACCAGGGAAGATTTTATCTGGGCTTTTTGATACTCTTCGTTTGCTTCCCCAATTCGGGGGTCTTGCTTGATGTCAGGAATACTCACTTGTTGACGATGCTGGATCGCCCATTGGGTCAGTGGCCCGTGGGTATCAAAATCATCAATGGTAGAGGGAAAAGGCTCCCGACACACCTCAAAAAGGTATTTCCGCCGAAAAGCGGCACCCTCAGCGGGCAAGGGTTGCAATAAGCAAGTTTTATCTGTTCGCTCCTCGGCTTCTTGCTCCCCGGCTTCAGACGCGATCGCCTTTGTCTCTACAAGCTGCTTCTCGACTCCCCGGCTTCGCTCCTCTTCCAAAGTGTCGCTATGTTCCACCAGATGCACTAGACACCGATCTGCTGACAGCGCCTGCATCAGATGCGCGATCGCTTCGGTCAGAATTGTTTCCAAGTTAAAACTCTGCCGGGTTTGACTGGTAATTTGATTCACCAGTTGCTCTCTTTGAGCCTGTTTCTGGGTTTGCTCGTAAAGCTGAGCTTGACAAATCGCAATTTCTAGCTGCTGGGCGATCGCTTGCAGAAATTCAATTTCGGAGTTTGACCAGGTGCGGGGTTGCTCTGAAATACAGACAATAAAGCCAACCCACCCTTCTTTTCGCTTAACCGGAACGAACAAGTTAGCCCTGTCCCAGGGAGAAGACCCTTGGGAGCGTCCACTGGTGTCGATTTGCTGGTTATCTCGCTTTAGCCAGGAAAGCCATCGATTCATCATCCCCCCTGTCGTCGGGTGAGAACCTGCTGTTTGGCTGTTGATAATTAATTTCCCAGAAGCGATCGCACTCTCCACTGCGCCAAAAGTTTCTAAGGGATGGTACCCCAGTTGAGAATTCTTTTGCTCTCCATTGATCCGCTCGCAGACAACTTGTACCCGCTTGGTATCCTCGAAATACCACAAAAAACAACACCTATCTAGGTGTAGCAACGTGGCAATTTCGTCCACTGCCGTTTGCAGCACCACTTGCAACTCCAACGAGTTGCGGATGCGATCCACAATTTTCTGTAGCAGTGCCCAATGCTTTCGCGGGTACTGAATCCAGGCTGGAAATAATTTGCTGGTATAAGCCACAAGCGGAAACACGCCGCCTCCCTTGAACTCTTCTTGCGCGTCTAGTTTGGTAAAAATTTTAGGCAGCGGTCAATCGTCCTGTTGTCAAATCACTAGCAATTGGTAAGCCATGTTAGTTTATCAGTCACTTTGGTTAGAAATTGTATTCAGAATAACTGATAGTGAGTCTCCACATCTCCATAAAGGTTGATTTCTTAGCTTCATTCCGTTGCTTTACTGAGAAAACTAAATTCGCTCCCGATGTGGAAATCTTCGAAAATTCGCGGATAGACAAAATTACCACTTGCTGGTAAAGTCTGCTCTGTTTTTCCGAGGCTTCTACTAAAAAAGAAATTGAAAAAAACCCAAAGCAATATCACTCTCAGGAGTGAGTGTGAATCCAGCAGTGCGAGAGTATTCTTTCCTAAGTACGAAATCCGAAGAATACGGTGGGGCGCACCGGAATTCAAGCTTGGGAGCAAGGAACCTCACTCTTTTGGAATACCCAAAACTGGCTAAGAGGACTGGTGAAACCAAGAATTCCAGATTTCACCTGCGGGAGCGTCTAAGCAAAAACCGCAATATTGTGATTAAATAGCAAACGATTCCTTTGGTTGCAATCTCTTAAAGAGGAGTGTATGAACAAAAAAATAGTGAGTCTGCTTTTAGTTCTCGGCTTGGCTACCACCTTGGGAGCTTGTCAGGAAGGACCGAGTGATAGTACTACTAGCCCTTCTCCTACCACATCTCCAACGACTGGTGGAACGACTGGTGGAACGACTACTAGCCCAGCGCCCACAAAGTCTCCTTAAGGAGCTGGTTTTCGCTCCTTACTTCTCCTGAAAGGGATTCATACCGAATCGACGGGTATGAAAGTTAGTAGTGAGTTCTGAAACATCTGAACCCCGATCTGGTAATTGCTCCTCACACATTCACTCGGTATCTACTACTATCTGAGTCAATATTGACGCCCAAGACAACTGTTATGTTGGCAACAACTGACTGGAGAAAACAACTGGGGTCACAAGCATTAGTTGGCTCACCTAGAGTCGGAGTAAGGTCTGACTATGTTTATCTGTTGTTGCGGTAGGCGGCTTTGGCATTAAATGCGACTACTGCAATTTAGTACTTCTCACTATTGTCGAAAGGCAAGGCTGGGGCTAGGTTATAAGCAAATTGCTTATCAAGTTGAAAATTTAACCCCAGGGCTACATATCCTCAAACTCAAGCCAATCACCGGACTCACGACAGTGCCGGTGCTTTTGTTAGAGGCAGAAGATATGCAGAGAGTCAGCGAAGCCATGCCGTCAGGGACGCGGCAGGAAGTGCAAGCGATCGCTGACTCGACGCAGATTTTACAATTTCTAGATCGCTATCGCCCAGAACCAGCGCTATCGTTACCGGATCGCCAACTACAGACAGAAGCCTTGATGCTGGAAGATTGGCTGGATGAAAGTATCGGCACGGCGACTCGCTTTGTTTACTATGATTTTCGTGCCGGTGCTGGTAAGCAAATCGACCCTTCGCCGTCTAGTCAGCTGGTGATTCAGGTGGTGCGGCGGCAATATGGAATTAATCAGGCGGCGGTGGAACTGGCAGCAAATCGGCTGAAGGTAGCAATGGAAGTGTTGTCCAGTCGCTGGCAGAATAGCCTCTACCTGGTGGGCGATCGCTTAAGCGTTGCAGACATCGCCGCAGCCGCTTTACTCAGTCCTCTAGCGCTGATTCCTCAATACCGAGAAGATTATCCTTGGTTGTTTGAGCGCATTGAGCGGATTCACCTTCTTTGTCGGGAACCACTACCCCCCGGATTGGGAAATTAAAAATTAAAAATTAAAAATACACTGAAAATTAAAAATAGAAATGAAAAAGCCCATTATTTCACTATGGATTTTGCAATTTTCATTTCAACTGCTGGGGGTGATGCCTGCTAGGGGACTGCCACCACCGGAGGATACTCCTGAGGAAGTATTGCGGACGGAGATTATTACGGAAGCGCGATCGCCTATCGACGGCAAGCAACTCACGGCTGCTGAGTATGCCCAATTGCAGAACGCTCTGCAAACCCGTCCTGCTGCAACATCCCAGGTAAATCCCAAACTGCGAGAATTAGTTTTTCTGCTCCGCGTGCGGCGGCTGCTACGTACCTTTGGTATCCCCACGCCCAAATAAATCCCGCATTCTAGCGATTAATTTTTCTGCTTTGCGTGCGGTCAGTGTTATAAAGGTTCGCGTTCCTTGGAAAGTGATGGCAACGAGAAAAGCGTTTGCCTAAGTAAGTCGCTATCATAAACTGCGTACACCCCACTTGAAAATCTGCCTTTGTTTGCTATACCTACTTGCTTGCTCCGACTCTTAACTCAATACTCAGATGAAGACGTAAATTTCAATAACTCTAAAAACAGCCAGTTTCACGCTAGATGACGATGCACTTTTATTGACATTGTCCTAAGTAGAAGAAACAACTGTGTCCTGCTACCGATGACAAAATATACAAAAAACAAAAAATGTATATAAATATTAAAGTGCTGTTAACCAGAGGGAGATGCTCGTTCTTCAACCGCTAGCTGCTATAGCCCTACCTGACGGGAAGACTTTCAGGCTTAGGGCAGACGCTACGCGATCGCCTTAAGCCAACGATACGGGCGATCGCAACACACGTGCGCGTCCAAAAAGCCCTATCGAGAACCCATTCATTCAAGACCTTTAGATAAATAGGTTTATGTCCATGACCATCGCCCCCGAACAGATTGAGCGGATTGTTTGGAATCAACATCAAGACCCATTTGAAATCCTGGGTGCCCATCCCATTCAGCAAAATGGCAAAACCGTCTGGGCAGTGCGAGCCTATCTACCCACTGCCAACGCCGCGTGGGTAGTTTGCCCCCAAGAACGGACAGAATATCCCATGCAAGCAGTGCATCACCCTCATTTTTTTGAATGCACTATTGAGATGCCAGAACTGGCAAACTATCAGCTGCGGATTCAAGAAGGGGAACACGAACGTGTTATCTATGACCCCTACGCCTTCCGTTCTCCCCACCTGACAGAATTTGACCTGCACCTGTTTGCAGAAGGGAATCATCATCGCATCTATGAGAAACTAGGTGCCCATGCGACGGAAATTGATGGGGTGACAGGAGTTTATTTTGCAGTTTGGGCACCCAATGCCCGCAACGCCTCTGTCTTGGGGGATTTTAACAACTGGGATGGTCGCAAACATCAAATGCGTAAAGGTCCCACCGGCATCTGGGAAATGTTCATTCCAGGTTTGGGTGTTGGGGAACACTATAAATATGAAATCAAAAACGCCGACGGTCACATTTACGAAAAATCCGATCCCTACGGCTTCCAGCATGAAGTGCGTCCTAAAACAGCATCGATTGTCACTGACTTAGATTCCTACCAATGGAATGACCAAGATTGGATGGAAAAGCGCCGCCACACCGACCCGCTCACCCATCCTATCTCTGTCTATGAAGTGCATCTAGGGTCTTGGCTGCACGCTTCCTCTGCTGAACCGCCACGGTTGCCAAATGGAGAGACAGAGCCAGTGGTAGTCGTCTCTGACTACAAACCAGGAGCGCGTTTCCTCACCTACCGGGAACTGGCAGAACGGCTAATTCCTTACGTTAAAGAGCTGGGATTTACTCATATTGAATTATTGCCAGTCGCTGAGCATCCTTATGATGGCTCTTGGGGGTATCAGGTAACAGGTTACTATGCCTGCACTTCCCGTTTTGGGACACCTGAGGACTTCATGTATTTTATTGACCAGTGCCACCAGAACGAGATTGGGGTGCTAGTGGACTGGGTTCCAGGACACTTCCCCAAAGATGGTCACGGTCTTGCCTTCTTCGATGGCACCCACCTTTACGAACACGCCGACCCCCGCAAAGGCGAACACAAAGAGTGGGGCACTCTAGTCTTTAACTACAACCGCAATGAAGTGCGGAACTTCCTGGTTGCCAACGCCCTGTTCTGGTTTGACAAGTACCACATTGATGGAATTCGTGTGGATGCTGTGGCGTCGATGCTTTACTTAGACTATTGCCGTGAGCCTGGGGAATGGTTGCCTAACCAGTACGGCGGCAGAGAAAACATTGAGGCGGCTGATTTTCTGCGTCAGGCAAATCATACGATTTTCAGCTATTATCCTGGCACCCTGTCGATTGCTGAAGAGTCAACTTCTTGGCCTATGGTGTCTTGGCCTACCTACGTAGGAGGACTGGGCTTTAATTTGAAGTGGAACATGGGCTGGATGCACGACATGCTGGACTATTTTCACATGGACCCTTGGTTCCGCCAGTTCCACCAGAACAATATTACTTTCAGTATGTGGTACAACCACAGCGAGAACTTCATGCTGGCGCTATCTCACGATGAGATAGTCCACGGCAAGAGTAATATCATTGGCAAGATGCCGGGGGATGAGTGGCAGAAGTTCGCGAATGCTCGCTGCTTATTCGCCTTTATGTTCACTCACCCTGGTAAGAAGACTCTGTTTATGAGCATGGAGTTTGGGCAGTGGAGTGAGTGGAATGTCTGGGGTGACTTGGAGTGGCATTTGTTGCAGCATGAGTCACATCAAAAACTGAAGCGGTTTATGAGTGAACTCAACCATGTCTACCGCAGCGAATCAGCTCTTTTTACTCAGGATTTTGCTCAAGAAGGCTTTGAGTGGATTGATTGCAGCGACAACCGGCATAGCGTGGTCGCGTTTATCCGCAGAGCGAAAGATTCGGAGGAGTTTATTATCACAGTGTGCAATTTTACTCCTCAGCCGCATAGTCACTACCGTGTAGGTGTCCCCGAACCCGGATTCTATACCGAACTGTTTAACAGCGATGCCCGTGAGTACGGGGGAAGTAACATGGGCAATTTAGGCGGTAAGTGGACAGATGAGTGGTCGTTCCACACCCGTCCTTATTCGCTAGACTTGTGTTTGCCGCCACTAGGAGTGCTGGTTTTGAAGCTTGACCGGCAGAAGACAGCAGCCGCGATGCAGTCTTGGTTGTCTCAGGGATAGTCGGGTTTCTTGTTCCCAGACAACCGTTCTGGGAACAAGAATCTCGATGCGATCGCATTCCTGATTACCAAGCGAGAATAGCGATCGCACAGATTACACTTTGCAACTTTTATCTTGCGCTGTTCGCATTGCTCCCAGAAGAGTGGAAACAAATACACAGCGTTTGATTTCCCCACCATTCTTAATGTTCAGCGTTAACCTTGCCAAATATAAGTTCTCTTGCGGATTCATAATCACGCAACCTCTGTAGTCAAACCGAACTCGGCAGGATTGTGCAATACATTGCATCTTCGCTTTATTGTCCTGAGAGTTATTACTCGGTAAGGTTGTATTAGCGTTGTCTATTTGAATATTCTGCTCGAAATTTTTCCATTGTCCGGGGCTAGGGTTAATACCGGCACGATTAACTGCCCACTGAACGACCCCATTTTGTTCTTGAAAACTGGCTTCCCAAGCAACTTTGTCACGCTTAGCGTTGCTTTGAGCTTCTCGCATCGCTCGGTAAGCTTGGTCTTGGGCGACTCTGAGTCGTTGGGCATTGAGAAATCCCAGCCAACTGGGGGCAGCGATCGCGCTCAAGATCCCGATTATTAAAATTACGACTAAACTCTCTATTAGCGTGAACCCGCCGTTGGAGCAATTAGATAACTTTTTACGCATTAGCTAGATACTAAAAAGACACACCCAATTTCTCAAGTTTCCTTGTTTAATATGTCTTTTGAGTTCCGTATCCTCGCTGATTTTTGCAATTGGCTATTGGTTGTAGTCAGTATTTTTTCCAGTAGCGATCACGCCTAATATTCCAATAATTAGAATTAGCACTAAACTCTGTATCAGAGTACACCCAGCACTGGAGCCATTGAATAGTTTCTTATGCATTAACTAGACATAAAAAACGCGCCCAATTTCTTGACTTTCCTCTTTGGGTGCGTCTTTTAAGTTGCGTATCTTCACTGATTTTAAAAATAACCTAATATCTCACTGACTGCATTCAGAAACATTTTTCCCAGTTTGAATTGTTCCGACAAGAGTCTTCACTTTAACGCATCGCTTTACACTAGGGCTGTTGGCAACAGATACCGTAACTTTAAATAGAGGATCTGGTTCTGGGGCAGGTAGATTGTTTAGCTCGCTGACTCTGCCCTGGTAGTCAAATGTGAATGAGGTTGTACTAGCAATAACTTGAATTTGACCCGGTTTGATATCTTGATTTTCTGCTAAAGTCTTCCATCGAGGGTCGTTGTCAGCAGGGGGACTACTGGCAGTAAGGGGGGTAGTGCCAGCAGGATAAACGGCAAATTTAGGGAGTTGATTGGGCAGGGTTTTAAAACTAACGCTATAGCTGCGTTTTGTCCTCTTAGCTTCTCGTTGGGCTTCTTGAAGCCCTCGTAAGACACTATCATTAACTGTATTCATCCGTTGACGGTTTACAAAAGCCAGCCAGCCGGGAGCAGTGATCGCGCTTAAAATCCCAACTATTATAATTACTACCAGCAACTCAATCATCGTGAACCCAGAGTTGGAGGCAGTTGGCTTATCCTTACGCCGATCTTTCTTTGCTGCTTCTACTAGAGGCAATCGCTGTAATATCTTTGGTATAACGAAGCTTCTCATAATTTCCTCTTTATTTATTAAAGACCCAGCGAACCGCGACCTTTTACCTGAACACTTGCAGATGGACAAGATGTACCAGGCTTGGTGGTATCGCAAGTAGCATCTGGTTTAAATCGAGCTGTGGCATTTCCTTTGATAAATACCTGTGCCAGCGCTTGGGCTGGATCTACGACACAAGCATAAAAGCCATTTATTCCAATAGGTGTAACTGCCTTTGACTGCCCAGTATTTGGGTCTATAGCAGGTTGGCAAGCTCCTATAGCTGAATCGGAGTCAATATAATCAACTAGGATGCGTGTGGGAGCCTCATACGCAGCAGCCCCTTTTGTCCACTGAGTCATGATGCTTGTGATGCCACCGGACAGGTTGGCGTCAAACATTTTAAAACCCTTATTTTCAGCCGTTTCAGTACCAAGATATGCTGAGGAAATACTAGCCAGAGCCACAGTATTTTTAGGGTTTTTTACTCTATCCTCAATTTGAAATCGTCCAATCCGAGCCTTAGTAGACCACGTATTGTCCGGAGTTTTAATAAGATAGTAGGCAACTAAAGAATAGACTACAGCATCGTCACTCTGAGTTTTAGCTGTCCCCGTTACAGGGATAACACCTTTTTTTACTTCCCGCTTCCAGAATACGACGACGGGTGTACAGTTGCTACCAACAGCACAACCAAGGGAGCCGCCTTGGGCTGGTGGTAATTGGGCTTTGATTTGATTTAAGCCAGCGGCATCGTAGATATAAACTGCCTCTTGCAAATCTTGGGCGATGTAGCCAAGCGCTGATTGAATTTCTTGCTCAGTGTTTGCCTTTGCTTGTTCTTTGCGATCTGTTTCCAAGATGTTGAGCATGAACCCTAGCAAAGGCGTTATTACTAGAGCTGCCATAATCATAGCTACCAGCAGTTCAATCAGGGTAAAGCCGCCTGTTTTCTGACCCAGATGAGAGCGCTTTAGCTTTAACTGGGTATTAAGAATAAATTTGAGTGGACTAATCATGCTGCTGTTCCCCCTTTTGCTGACCAATATAGTGCAGTCAAAGAATTTGAAATTGCGCTTTGTTTACTCCCAACCAGCCTCTACTGACAACCTTTGGTGCCATCCGGTTTTAGAATGCGATCGCACAAGTCATTCAACGAGGACTTACCTGTTGGAGCAATTTCTGTGGTTGTTTGCAGCAGTGGTTTTGTAGCCGTGAGTCCCCCACCAAAACTAGATTGGGTTTCGCTTGTTTCCAACGTCGTACCACTCTTAAAAGCATCTGCTCTATAAACACGCACACCCAGGCTGTAGCCTTTGCTGGCATCAGTTACAGTTACGTATGAACTTGAGTACCCAAACCCTTGAACTATCATGTCTTGGAGGCTATCTGTGGTACACGTTCCATTCCCATCACCATCAACGCAGTATAAGTTAGCTGGTGAAGTGCAATAATCTACATTCTTGGAACAGGCTAAAGTTCCGGAAGTAGGGGGAGTGGCACTAGCGAGAGACTTATCTTTAGCGATGGGTGGAGAGGCGACCTTGCCAGAGCGGACACCATCAATGTAGGTTGAGGCAGCTTTAGATGCCAATTCCACCCGTTTAGCCTGTAGCCTGGTTGCTGTGGAGAGAACGATAACTGGCCCGATCGCTGTCATTAAGATAGCAATCACAATAATTGCCAGCAACGACTCAATCAGGGTGAAACCAGTCTCGCTAGACTGGGAGGAAACGTGCTTGTGCTTGCGCTTGCGCTTAATCATGGTCAGCTAAATCCCAATAGGTTCTGAGCAAGGCTTTATTAGTTGTTAGGAATGGCGCAGGTACTTGGACGTTGGCTATCATTGATCGCTGCCGGTTTGGTTGGATTCGGAGGATTGACGAGCACCGCACACAATAATGTTTCAATCCACGGATCGTCCCGATTTACTTCTCTAAAGTATTCGCTAGGGGGGGTGGTAGGCGGTTGTGTGAATTGTTGCGTAATCAAGTCAGGCAACTGAGACAGGAGCGCCACATCATAGCCCCATTGGCGATTGGGTGGGTAGTAGAAGGGCGACATCCCTTCAGTGCTGCTCCCGGCTAGCGGGGTGTTTTTAGTTCTATAAACCTGCCGATAGCCTGTGCCGAACAGAGCCGTGTCTCCCTTGGGGGTTGAGCCAGTTAGTTGAATTGTTTGCCAGGGTCCTGTAGCGTAGGCGCTGCGTTTGTACTGGATCAATGAGCCGCTAATTCGGCTGTTAACGTTTTCCCAGTTTTCTAAGAAACGCACAAAGTTTTCTAAACCCCCGTTAGATTCTGTGGGACGTGCAGGCGTGTCACCAGCGATCGCGACTAAATTAGATTTTGTCTCAGTGGCTGTTTGCATCCAGTTTTTACCCGCATCTGTAGATACACCCTGTGGATTCAAGGCGGAGCTACCGGGGGTACCAGTCGGTGTCTGTATTTGCAGAACGGGTACTAAGAGTGGCTGTTCTTTGGGATCGAGTCCGGTTAATTTTTGTCCATTAGCTGTTTGGTAAAACAGTGGATTAGTTGCAACGTAATTATTTACTACTGGTACCTGGAGACCGCCGTACGTAGATCTAACAGTCGTTCGATACCACAGAGTGGGGGCATTCGCTTTGATCCGAGGTACAACAGCAGTACTACCCTCGAATGCCTGAATTTTCCCTGCACCATCAATACCCAGAGGAACCGGATGCTTATTGGCATCGAGGAGTAGTCTACCATTACCAACATTCCTCCGAAAAGCAACACGACGAGCATATCGTCGGAATTCTGGAGCTGAGTCAGCCGTGTCTGAGTCGTAGGCAAGATCCGCTGTTGTGCCAGCCTTATGTGTTCCTAGGGCGTACAACACACCTATTTGACCCGACGCTTTCATTCCTCCACCATCAACACTCCAGTCAGTAGGTGTACAGCTCGAAACAGGCACCTTCGTACACATTTCCATCAAATACTCTGGGAAACCTACCACCCGTCGCTGAATTGGGGTGACAAAGTTGTTGACATAGGAACTGCCTTGAACTCCTGTAGCAGTAGGAGCTATATCAAAGTCTTTAGGAAAGCCATCTGCTGGCTGGAACCAATCAGCACTCGTAAGGAAGTTATTGTCAAACAAGCCATTTAGTTTCTGAGCTGCTGTGGCTGTTATTTGTGTTTCAAGAACAATAGTGTCAGTCTTGTTATTGTTCCCATTGAGGTCAAAGCCCAAGGCAATCTCACTTACTGCTGGATCGGTCGCGCTGATGGTATTGTTCCCGTTAAAGTCGTAGCCAGGAGCGTTGCCTACATTATTTCTCAGGTCAAAGTCTCCTTCATTCCGGAAACCAAACCTGTAATTATTAGAAAGCAGGGTAACAGCATCTGCTAAAACTGTTGCCGCTCGCCACGTATCACCTGTTTGGCATTTGTTGTTAGGAAGCCTAGGGTCACCTGTGCGACAGGCGAAGTTGTCGTTTATATTCGCAGCGGTACGAGCGTAGAAATTGCTCCAATCATCTGCCAACAAACTGCCACCTTTAAACTCTTCGCCTTCGCTATGTAAATTAAAGTCCCCCTTCACGTAAGCGGGCAAATTACTAGCCAAGATAAACCCTTTTTCTTCGGGTCTGTAACCCGTCTGGCGGCTTAAATTGCTGCCATTTGTTAATACAATCGCATTTGGACGGCGAGTTGGGTCGAGCTGATAGTCAGTTGGACTTACCAGTTTGCTGCTGTTGCTTTTATCCAGTAATGCATCATCACGAGTGGCATAAATAATGCCGCTGTTTGGTATCAAATATTCTTGTCCGCCTGGCCCACCGGCAATTGTTTTTGTCCGCAGTAGATTTACATCTAATGCTGTAGCCCGAACTTCTAGAGGCTGACGCAATTCAAGACTGCGATTGTAATCTGTACTAAGCGGGGTTGTCGCATTCCCAATGGATTTTATCTCTCTGGCGTCAAGAAATGTTGTTTCGTAGATGGCTCCATGAGGGACTGGCGGAGCGGCCATTGGTACTGGGCTAGGAGTTTTTAAAAGCTCTATCGCACAAATCGCTGTATCAATTGCTGAATTTTCAGCTAGCGACAGTGGCTTATTTAGAGTATTTTTTTCCAAAGCATTTCTTAATGGTTCATTAGCAATACGCCCATCAGGAAATACCAGTCGTGCCTGCCGAGTTAACTCAAGCAAATAGGTGGCGATATTTCTGCCAGGAAAAGTGTAAACGATGCCGTTGTTGGACCTGCCATTCTTCAACCCACCCGGATTTGCGAGTGTGCCTGCGGTTTTATCTGCTGAAGGATTTGTCCAGTTTGCTAGCAGAGCCTCTTCGTTTTGGGCAGTAATCGCATTTGTAGGATTATAGTAGCTACTCACACAGGCAATTGGTTTCTGAGCGGCTCCCGCTTCTTGCGCGTAGTGATAAACAGCTGTCGCTCTCATGAGCAGGTCGCCTTTTCTTGCCTCTCCAGCTCCACCTGTCATAGGCATAGAGTCAGGCCAGACATAGATGTTTGGCAAAGCAGCATTGTTGTTAAGGTTAGGCGGCGGCGTCACACCTGTATTAAGGGTAGGATTCGGCAGAAAGGAATATGTGTTGCGGGGTCTGAGGGCTACTCCGTTTCCAACAACCCCATCATCATCCACATAAATTCCTGCACCTGTGACTATACGCAAACCCCCCTGATTATCGAGCGGGTTCGGTTTCGCCTCAGCGGCTTTTTGTTCCATTAAACCGTCCCGCTCCGTAACACCCGCATTTAGACTCGTAAGCTTATCGACGCGGGTAGTGCGGGTGCGAGCCTGAGTAGCGGGGTTATTGCCCACTTCATCCCAGTTGTTCGTAGGTAGTATTTTTTGAGGCGAGTCTTTCCCGATGAACTTTGCTGTTGTGGTGTCATACCAGAGGAAAGGCAGGTTGTTGCCGACCAAAATGCGATCGCCAATCAATTTTTCCCGCCCCTTATAAACCTCTTGCTGTTTTTGCGGTTCTGTCGCTGGTAGCTTATTAAGTTGCAGCGTCAAGCCGGTGTTAGAGGTATTATTATTTGTGAAATCAAACGGATATACCCACTTATCAAGGGGTCTTAAAGAATCGCCGCTACCTAGCAGCACACTCCCTGCCGTTTCAGTACCTACCCCGCTGGCTCCAAAAGCAACTTCCTTAAATGGAACGCGGCGCAGGCGTTTTCCAAAGTAGATTTCCAGTTCTTCTCGGCGTAACTCGACGGGATCTAAAGTGTTGCCAGCCGCTGCTTGGCGTTTGATAATATTACTTTTAACTTCCGATGGATCTGTGGTATCAGCTTTAGCAAACTGTGCATCTACTAATAAGTTCAACCGTTGAGCATAAGCCAGACTATTATAGGCTGTATCAGTTGCTGCTTCCGTCACAGACTTATTGGTAGCATTGATATTAGCACCAAGAGGATTAGCTCCGGGATTAGCATCAGGGTTAAATAAATCTACCTGAACTCCATTTCCTTCTCCCTCCCCAGTAATGCGACCATTCCCTACGTTGCCACCGACTACAATTTTGCTATTTTCTGCCTCAAAGAAACAAGAATCTGGGCTACTTACTTGATATAGCCTGATAGGATCGAAGACTTTACCAGTTAGCAAGTTAGCATTCGCAAATATACGTCCATTCAGCTTTAATCCAGCACCTGGTGCAATCTCCAGATCGTCTTCATAGACAACCGCATTGTTAGTGAGGGGGATGCGAGCTTGATCTTGCTGAAACTCCAGAGCTGAAAATCCTTTGGTTTTTGCTGCTTGATATTTAGTCGTATCCAGACCGAGAAGCGCTGGATCTGTAATCGGTACAGTAGCAGTAAAAACATAGAAGCTTTTCTTCAGCTTCGAGCCTAATTTTTGCCAGTTTGTGTCCCCCACTAAGCTAGCGCTAGTACCCGATGCGGCTGGGCACTGATTGCTGGTTGAACTTTCATCTAAGGGAGGAGTTCTGGCTTCTAAAGGGTTTCGAGGCCGATCAAATTTTCCGCTAGTATCGCGAGTAGGACTCCGAAAGAAGATGCCGTATAGAGTAAAACTATCAAACTTGCCGTCGTTATCTGTATCAACTGGATATCTCCAAGCAGTTTTTAGGGTTTCTTGCTTTTCCAGCTGACCTGTTTCATTTAACGCACCGCCATTTTTATCTATATCAAAACCCAGCTTCAACGGAACCTCATCACCCAGCGTATAGGCTTTAATACTGCTGGTCATAGCCTCGGAGAGGGGGCTATCCCCAGGCGTTGAGCGCGGCAGCGTGGGGTCAGTAAATAAAGCTGCTATCTTAGCTTTAGCGCGATCAATCGCTGGAGTTCCAGCCGCCAGCACTGCCGTATCTACCCGAATATTGCTGGCGTTTTTAGATCGATCGAAAGCTCGGAACATCATGGCGGTGGTAAGCAATATGACCACCAAAATCACCATTGTGACAGTTGGCAGCAAAAATCCTGCCGTACTAAGCTTTGAGCGACGCCCGATGATAAGCAAGCTCCGCAAGAGCCAGTTCATGAGCGATTTGGTAATCACTCTTGCTAGCTGCATCATTTGTCGGAAAAGATTCTGGATAGCTTTAACTAGCTTGTTGCGGGATGACATGGCTGCTTTCCTGTCAAAGGTGAGAGATTAGTGGAATGAAGAGTTTAAAACTTAAAAAATTAAGAACTAGCGTT
>NZ_JACJOQ010000392.1:0-5544 GCF_014695635.1 Coleofasciculus sp. FACHB-712
CCCGATGAAATGAGCGATCGCGACAAACCGATGACGCCATCGCCGGTAATTTTGCCGCGTCCCGTGTGACAAGCACTCAACACTACAAGTTCAGCATTTAGCTTCAGGTCAAAGATTTCTCCAGCAGTGAGGAATCCATTATCGTTCTTGGATGGAGCCAGCGCGATCGCGCCAGGAATGCCTAATTCTTGAATATCATCCAGTAAGCCGTGCGTCGCTAGATGAATTACCCGCGCCTGGGGCATCTGTTGCACAATCTCAACTTTGGTTGCTTTGTCACCCACAATCGCTTGAGTGTTCAAGAGTTTAGCAATCGTCAGCGCTTCCCGTTCGGCACCCGGTAACGGTGCTAGTGGCTGAGGCGTTTGTCCACCTTTAGTAGTAGGCATCTTGGGCATCGTCGGATTGCCCACCACTAGGACGTTTTTACTATCTAGAGATGTTCTATGCAACTCTTCTACACGTTGCTGTTGTTGCTGAGTGAGGTCTAGCACCTCAATTGCTGGAGCGGTTAGGATTGTGTGTTGCTCGATTAAGTATTTGCCATTCGGAGCTTTTAGCGCCGGGAAAGGCAACAAAAATAGCCCACCTTGCGGGATAAATATTACGTGGGAATTTGGGTCTTTAGGCAGAAAATCAGCAATTGGCTCAATCAACACTTGATGAAGTTGCGCTCTAGCCGCTTCTCCTTTTTGAATATTAGGGCCGTATAAAATACGACTGTTCGCTAGCAACTCTTCAAAAGAATTATCTTGCTGTCGCAGCGGTTTCAAGTCAACTCGGCGAAACGCCACTTTACCTGTAGGCTGAACGACCCAAATAAAGAGTTCTGATGCCTGACCTCTGAGTTTACCTTGAACTTTGAATTCTTCTTCAGGGACAATTGAATATTCAACTAGCGTGGCATTTTGTTCTTTGGCAATTTTTTTAATTTGGGCGATTGTCGGAGGGTTTAAATTAGTTTGACGTGCCGAAGCTTCAGGAGATAATCGTTGTTGCAGTAACTCTACAAACGCACGGGCACGTCCCCTTTCGGAAATTTCTAGAGCCGAATCTTCTTTGTTCTGGGCAATCAGGATTTGTTGCAATAGGTTGTAAGTCAGAACTTGCGTATCGAAAACTGAGACATTTTGGATATCATTTAATCCTGGTCGCAGAGATTCCATAACTTCAACGGCATCGCGGAGTTTTTTCTCGGCTTCTGGGAGTTTGCCGGAAGCAAATAGCGTATGTCCCAGGTTATTGAGAGCCGCCCCCTCTCCTCGTTTGTCACCCAGCGATCGCGCAATTTCCAAGCTCTTCTGGTGATGTTCAATCGCTTTAGGATAGTCGCCTAAATCCTCGTAAGCAATTCCTAAATTTCCGAGTGCCTTATGCTGTAACTCGCGATTGCTAATTTCTTTTGCGATCGCTAAACTTTGCTGATAATAATCGAGAGCTTTGGTAAATTCGCCCTGAACATGATAAGCAGATCCGAGATTGGCTAGAGTGCTTCCTTGTCCTTCCCGATCGCTAATTTGTCGCGCGATCGCTAAACTCTGTTCATAAGACTGAACGGCTTCCTTAGACTTGCCCAAATTAGCGTAAATCGCTCCCAAATTTCCTAATGCTCTCCCTTCCCCTGAGCGATCTTTAATGTCCCGCACAATCGTTAAACTTTGTTGATAAGACTGAATTGCTTTGTCATATTCACCCAAAGCTTCGTAAGTATTGCCTAAATTTACTGAAACCTGACCTTCTCCCTGACGGTCTTTGGTTTCCTGCATAATTGTCAAAGCTTGCTGATGGGATGCGATCGCGCTTGCATAGTTGCCTACGGCTTTGTAAGCAATTCCCAGATTGGAAAGTGCTTGCGCTTTCTTAGTGGAATTGCCATTTCCCGGTTCCATTGTCAAGAATGGCTCTAAGAGCGCGATCGCATCCTGATAGTTTTCCTGAACCAGAGAAGCCGCACCCAGAACCCCTCTAGCTGCAACTTCCCCCGGAACGTCTTTGAGTTCCTGGTAAATTCTTAATGCCTGTTGCCAAGACTGGACAGCCGATTCAACCTTATTCGGCTGATACTGTTCAAAGCCTTGCTGTAACAGTTGATCTGCCGTCACTTTGCGGCTATTTTGAGCTGACGCTGATGCGATTGGTGCGGCGGGTTGTTCTTGCAAACAACGCGGATCTCGTAGTTGCAGGTTTCTCCGTCGCGGATCTTGCAGTTGTGCAGCGCACACAGCAGATGTTTCCGCCGTTGACAATTTCAGCGTTCCGTCGCTGTTCCGCGTCACCCGGTTCGCATGACGTGCATCTGAGCTGCTTTTGAGGCTGTTATCGAAGACAAGGACGCGATCGCTCGAATCCGATAATCCCGAATTAGAAGCATCATTTCTCAGCGCAATGAGTTGTATATCTGTTGTGAGATTGTCAGATCCATCAGTAGCAGTATCGCTATTACTATTCGTGCTGGTGCCATTGCTAGTATTCGTATTAGTGTTGGTGCCAGTATTTGCGTTGGCAACGATATTAGTACCAATATTTGTGTTGTTGCCACTCCCAGTATTCGGTTTAATACCAGTGTCCGTATTCGGATTAGGGTTAGGGTTAGGGTTAGGATTTGTAGTAGGGTTGGGGTTTTGGACGCTTGGAGAAAAAGAGATATTTTGAGTAGACCCATAAAAGAAACTGTTACTTCCAGCTCCTACGGTGATGGCTCCCACCGTACCGCTAACATTATTGGGAAACTGATTTGAACCAAAATCAAACGGTGTATAAATTTCGTTTTTAATCAATACAAATGATTCTTTGAAATCAAAATTAGCATCAAAAATATTATCATAAGGAGGGATTGGTTCAACTGGTTTAAAGGCTTCGTCGCCTTCCTTGATTCCAGGTCCCACAATAAAAACTCCGTTTCCACCTTGGATCAAAATGCTACCTTTGCCAGTTTTTGAACCTCCGAAACTATAAATATCAAATTCTGATACAATTGGTGGATTAGTTGCACCTCCATACCGGATGCTAATTGGGGCATTACTTTTTCCCTCAGGTTTGTCGTCACTCGGTCTAGCATGCAAACTAGATGGAATATTTTTTGTAAATACTGTAATTTTTTCTTTTGGATCGAATTCAATATTTTTGCTTTGAAGAAACCCCAGTAATTTTGGATCGTCTTCAGGTTTAATTTCTTGCTCTAAATTATATTCAGGATTAAAAGCACCCTTAGCTTGGAAAAGACCAGCGGCTTTAATATCAATTCCGCCACTCCCCGCATCAATGCTATTGACCACAATATTGCCTGCTGTAGAAGACAAAACTACAGCACTATCACCGGAGCCATCAAGTCCACCCGTGAAGATATTTCCTGATGTGATGTTTCCTATGGCAGATAAACCTACAGAACCATCATAAGTATTAATGTCTTCTGTTAAGATGCTTGTTCGTGAATCAAGTAAAACTGCACCGACATTATTTAAAGACTCTGAATTGTTATTATTAATAGAACCGTCAACTCGGATTTCTCCGCTAGATGACGTGTTAGGAGAATAGCGATTTGTTAAAAGAATAACTCCATCTGGCTGAGTTATCTCAATGTCTCCAGCAATTACAATACTCGCATCTGTTTTTGTTCCAGCGAAAACGGGTTGAGAATTAGAGGTTGTAAGTGGATCGAATGCAGAAAGCGGAATAACGCTATTTGTTGGTATCCCACCTAACGACTCCCATTTGATTCCAGCTCGGATATCTAACGTAGGCTTAGTGCTGCCATCAATTTTTACCGTCGTCCCATTGGATAAGGTGACCTCTGCCAAACTGGAAAGATCGGGATTATTAAGATTAATCGTATTTGTTGTTGAATCTGTACCAGTAATCGTGACACTACCCAGCGTGACGCTACCTCCAGCCAAAATATGGAGTGAAGCTCCCTCATAGTCTCCGAGAGTCACATCTCCGGCTGCCAGAATAATCGGGTCGTTAGGACTCCATAGATTCCCCACGCTTCCATCCAATTGCTCAATTTTGAAGCTGCCACCTGTTGTGAAATGAGCGTCACCGATAACTGGGTTCGGAGAGCGCAACAGTGTATTTTTACCAGAAATTACACCGCTTGCAGGATGATTTAAGGCAAAGATATCAACTCCTAAATTGCCCTGAATTAGTAGATCCCCTCCTGCCTGAATTAAAACAGGATTCGCTTGGGTGTCTCGGACTCGTACTGTATCCTGCGCCAGCAATTGCATATTTCCTGTCGTCTCTAGCTGGCTTTCGACTAAGGTTAAATTGTTGTTGGCAGATAGCTGTGCTGACTCGGCTGTCACGTTCTTGGCGACGATATCCCCGTTTTCTACCTGAATGCCAGATCCGATTAGTTCTACCTGTCCGTTTTTAACTGTCACTCCGGTAGCATTGCCTCCACTTCCACCAGTCAGCAGTTGGGGTAATGTGGGAATTGGCAATGTCCAGTTTTCAGGTTGAGTGACTGCGGTTGCCAGGGGTTGAATATCCAAACTTAGCAGTAGTCCTTGCTGAGTGATGCGGACTACACTTTCACCAGGGATGGCGGCTACGGTAATGTTACCCCCTGGTGCGGAGAGTTGCCCGGTACTGATAACTGTGCCACCCAGTAAAGTTAAGAAGTTTTGTCCCGGCTGTAAGCTGAGGTTACCAGCGTTGATAATGGCTCCTGGCTGACTGGTGGCAAAAGCAAAAGCATTGGGGTTTCCTGTCAGTGCGGCGTAGTTGTTAGAACCTGCTGCATTGAACCAATTTGAGCCAATCCCAATTCCGGTTGCTGTTGTCGCGGTGAAGGAAGCAGGCACGCTGAGGCTGGCTCCTGCGCCGAAGATAATGCCTGCGGGATTCATCAAGAAGAGGTTAGAATTCCCGCCTGTTACCTGAATCAGTCCATTAATCATGGAGGCATCTCCACCAACAACGCGACCCAGGATATTTTGAATCTCTGGTTGGGAGAGAAAGTTCGCAATCTCGTTTGAGTTCAGTCCAAATTTCTCAAAGCTGTGGAAAAGATTCGCTCCAGATTGCTGTCCGCCACTGATGTCGAAGCGATCGCCCTCAAGGACAACATTGCTGCCAGTGCCGTCACTCGCTGGGACAATGGATTGCCCGTGTGCTGCTTGGGTATTAATCGCTCCTACCAAAGGAAAAACTACCAGCAACCGACCGATGCTTCTCACCACATTCATAGGATTCTCGCTCAGGATTATCTAATTTTGCAAAACTTAAAATTTTTTTGGCTGCAAGAATAACGCTTAACTTTTAGTCAAGCGTTAACTTATTTTTGCTTGCAGCTATTTATTTTTTACTTTTTTAGCAATTTCACCAACATTATAAACACTGCTTTTTTAAAATGACTCTTCTTTTACGTATCTTTACTTAATCTTCATCAAATCTTTATAAAAAAGTTAGTTTGATTCCGAAGAATTACGGGAGCATGTCAGATTTGCTGCCCAATCAGCTCATTAAGGTAAGCACAGCGATGCGCTAGCACCTGAGGAACGTTTTCAGCATTCCACTGAGCACCTGAAATTTGAATGCGAC
>NZ_JACJOQ010000393.1:0-27266 GCF_014695635.1 Coleofasciculus sp. FACHB-712
CAAAAACAGTCATGCTTAAGGGGAACTCAGCCTAAGAATGCAAAGACGGCGATCGCTCGTTTGATGTTGCGGTAGATTTCGCAATTGGCTACCTTGCACAGACAGCGATCGCTTTTTATTGCCGGAAGCTACTTTCAGGATGGAGACTGAAAGCAATAGGAGAGATTTTGCGATTCCCAGCATCAGGGATAAAATCTCGCAATGCTGAGGTTACGGAGCCAGAGCGATCGCCCGATCAACTGCTAACATCAGAAAATGAAATCTAAGCCGCCACTCATTGGAATTACTACCGCTGGTCAGCTGGATACGCGCCTGTTTAGTATTAGAGGCGACTATGTAGAGGCAGTGCGCTTAGCGGGTGGCTTACCGATGTTACTACCGCCGGGAGAACCCGATCCCGCAGCCATTTTAGAAAGAATTGATGGTTTAATCTTTTCTGGCGGGGGTGATATTGACCCCGCGGTTTACAACGACTCATCCCATCCCACAGTTTATAACGTCGATCATCAGCGCGATACCTTTGAGCTAGCTTTAGCCAAGCTGGTTTTAGATACAGATATCCCAGTGCTAGGGATTTGTCGCGGCTTGGAAATTTTGGTAGTCGCAACGGGTGGCAATTTGGTGCAGCATCTGCCGGATGAATTTGGTGACGCGATCGCGCACCGCACTCATCAGTCTCGCTTCTGCCAGCATCATGTGCAAATTGACCCCGATAGTCGCCTAGCAGCGATGATTGGCATTACAGAGTCGGAGATAGTCTCGTGGCATCATCAAGCTGTGCGGACAGTACCACCTGGGTGGCGGGTTACGGCACGCGCTGCTGATGGCGTGATTGAAGCGATGGAACACGAACAGCATCCTTGGGCGATCGCACTTCAGTGGCATCCAGAACTCGCTCTCCAAGATCCCTATCAGCAACGCATCTTTCAGGCGTTAGTCGAGACAGCACGTAAGCGCACAATTTAATTTTCAAGAGATCCACGTGTTCTCGACTACAAGGCACGGATATATCTCGAAAAGGCTGAAGGATAGAAAAATTCGATTTTATCTACTCTTAATGAATGTTAGAGAGGCATTTTTGACTACATCTTGAAAAATATCTTTAGAGAACTGTACAGCTTTACTGAGTGTATTATGTATATATTTTAATCTTTGTTTCCTACCCTTTTATTTAGCAAAATCTACATACCCTTATGGTTATTGTTGTTTAGGTCTTCTTGTAGAGCTTTTGAAGATAGAGAAGCTGGCATTTGCAAATTTTCTGGTCGCAGGTCAATTTCAATTGTTATTTTATCTTTTTCAATCCTTACATTAGCGATTTTTCCTAATAGGTCTACAGGTACGCAATTGCTCTGAAAAGGCGGCTGAGTTTTATATCCTGCATCATCAAGCCATTCAGTAATATTTCTCCAATTTTCTATCTTTTCATCACATTTATCCACCAGACTTTTAACATATCTATAAAGAGTCGCACACAGATCGGTTTCAACTCCCTTGGGATTCTTACCCAACCTTTCCGCTATCTCTGATGGACTATAACCACAAAGCAGTCCCCGCAAGTGTAGCTTCTCAACGGGTGTCAGACGCTTTCCCTTAGCAGAAGCCAAATCTGCATACAGCGTCTCTAAGTCCCAGTCGTTCGCCGCCTGGGTAAACTGCTCATCAGTGGATGCCATAGCTGAAGCCAGTAAATATCTGATGTGATCCTAGCTTAAATACTGATGTTCATCAGATATTTCCTAAGCTTAATCAGCTTAAAATACCTCTAAAGATAGAAGCTACAGGGACAATGTACAGGTCAATAGATGAGAGGTCTAACTCAAACCTCTAGATATATGCATTGCCAATCCAGAATTCTTTTTCATAATTAGTCTTAATTTAAGTAGACAAAATTACGTAGATATTTGTAGTGAATTATGGCTGACTTTGAAATCCTACTTAGTGATCTACCTAACCTTGCAGATAGTGTAAAACTTACTGTTGGCAATGCTAATGAAATCAAGGGGGAAATATCGCGGATAACCAATGTTCAACAACGACTCGAGGAGATTCAAAACCACCTTAACGAGGCGCTAGAATTTGAAAAAAATAAAAACATGGCATTTGGAGTGTTTAAGTTTGTAGCCCCAATTGCCACATTCTTCATTCCAGGTGGCTTTTTTGTAGAGGCACTTGTTGGTGGTGCTTTAGGACTTGCTGCGGAAAAACTTGGCAATCCAGACGAAGAAGCATCTCTGGAAGATTTATGTCAAACAATTGATAACTTGATAGAGTGGGGTGATTGCCTAAAGGAATTTGCAGACGATATTTTAGGTAATGCTGAATTATTAAAAATAATCAAACAAGAAAGACAATCCCTAAGTTTAACGGAGCAAGTAAAACAAATCGATGAAGGTTTAAGGATTTACTTAGAATTTGATGATGAATTAGCTTTGAAGCGACACATTCAGCAAATAAAGGCAGCCCAAGCTCAGCTAAGACAGCTACAGCCTAAACTGGATAATGTTATACAAAATTTAGAACGAAATGTTGAGCCTGTTGATCGCATAATGGCTTTTGTATTTTACTTTGGGAAATCTATTTTTGCTATAGACTGGGTTGATGATGAGGAAGGTCTTATTTTATCTCATGCTGAGCAGGTGACAACAGCCACAGGTATTTTTAATGAGTGTGAATCTCTTAAACAAAAAACTGATACTTTGGTTGACAAAGCGAACAAGCTAAGAGGACAGGCAGAACAATCTCTAAAACAGCTTGAAAAACAAAAACGCCGCGAAAAAGATGAACTCCAGCAACAAGGGCAAAAAACACCTAGGAAAATAAAAAAATCTGGTTACAGGGAAGCAGAATCTGCAAATAATCGCCGCATTGTAAAAACTCTATTGGCGTTATCAATTCTACCAATTTTAAGTTTTTTAGGGTGGAAAACCTGGTTTGAGTTCCCGCAAAGTCAGCAGGTGATAGCAAATGTAGTTATTCCTGTAAATACTGGGAAGCAAAAACAAAATTTTGAACAAGGACAGGCAGCAGCCAATTTGGAAACTGCCCAGAAACTAGCTATAGAAGCAGCTAATATGGTTCAAAATGCACCTCATCCTGTGACAGTTTGGCAGCAATCAACAGCAAAATGGCAAGAAGCCGTCAAGTTATTAGAAGCGATTCCAGAAGGTTCTTCTGTTTCTACTCAGGCTAAGGAAAAGTTAGCTGCTTATCAAACTAATTATACTGCTATTAATAATAGACTCGTAACTGAACAAAAAGCAGTAACTAATCTGGAAGCAGCCCAAAAACTGGCATGGGAAGCAGCTGTTATAGTTCAAAACCCACCACATCCTCTAGAAAACTGGCAGGATGCTCAGTCCAAATTACAACAGGCAATTAACTTATTAAATACCATTCCGCAAGGTACATTTGTTGGGGCTAAGGCTAAAGATAAGCTAGCTAACTATCAAATTAACTACAACACTATTACTAATTTAATCAAATATCAATCGCCGCTGATTTCTGTAAGGAATTGAAATACGATCGCATCCATTAACTCCATACTCAAATTCAAGAGCGATCGCTACCTAAACAATTGCTCAACAGAACAACTAAACCCAGGTAATAGGCGATAGTTGCACTCAAGCTACGCAAAATTCATTAACGCATTAAAGGACTCCCGTGGTGATGGACTAAATACCACTTTTGTGCCATTCGCTCAAAAATGTTCGTCGCCATCGACTGGGCTTTAACTCTTCTGCCACCGCTGACTTGAAACACATTTTCGATAAGTACAACGTAGGCAATATTATCTCGAATCTCTGTAGTAACAACCTCTGTTTCTATTTCAAGGTAACTGGTATTTTTAAATATCTGTTCCCAGGAAAAGCGAATTTCCTTGCCGCCTTTCAGTGCTTGGCGTCCGGGGTGTATACAAAGAGTTCCGGTTCCTTGCGAACAGATTGCACTCATCGCTTCGATGTCTTTTTTTTCAAAGGCTCGATAGAAAGCCTGATTTGCAGCTAATACCTCTTGCTCCTCGCTCATTGTTGCCCTACCTCATTTAATTTAAACTTCTAATAGAAGAGTCAATTATTGTGTTCTTAGCTTAGGTGTTTCAGTATCAAAATATTCACGCCAGCGAGTAATCCAACCCTCTTTGAAACTAATAACAATAACATCATCGGCTTTGTTACGACGACCAGTTGAATTTTCAGTATCTTCGTAATACCACTCAACGACTGCGCGATCGCTATCAACGACTACCTGCCGAATCTCAATTCTTACATCTGAATACTGCTGGGCAAAATGAGTGACTTCTTGCCGAATTCTCTCTTGCCCCTGCCATCGTTGACCCGGTAGGATGATTTCACCGTCGGGCGCAAACAGTGCTGCTAGAGCCTCTGCATCACGAGCAATCCAGGCTTCTCTCGCTTGCGCGATCGCTGTCCGAATGTCTTCTGGATTCATAGACTGATTGGCAAACGCACCTTTGCTAAAATCTGTATTTAATAATATGAGGCTTAATCCTACCTATATAAACCATTTTAAATGAAAAAGATGTATTAATAAAATAATAAAAGCTATCGTAATTACATTTAACTTTAAAAATGTTGTTTTTTACGAACCGCAGAGGCGGCAGAGAAAACAAATACAGAGAAAATTTATAAGTTAGGCTAGGAAAGCTATGCATCCCTCCACCAGCAGAATGAGTTGATAGCAAGTTTACTAAATGATTAGAAGGTGAGCTACCCGAATTCTCTAAGAAGTCGGTTAGCTGAACCTCTAGCTCATAACTAAAATCTGATTGCTATACTATTTTCGATTGTCAAATACTTACGATTTTCCTTGTCTCTACCAGTCCGTAGCTTCAGAAAATCAAACTCAGAAAATTAAGTATGGTAACGGTCAAACAAAATGGGATTACCAACGAGGGGAATGGAGGTTATTAAAGCCTCTTCTGAGAGTATCTTATCGCTCTGCCAGAAAATTTACTTTAAGGTAGACTCAAGCTGCTAAAGAAAGAAGCTTGATACTGGAATTTTTAAACGTCTTTTTTACTTCAAGGGTAAGGAAAGAAGCTGGATGCTGGAATTTTTAAATGTCTTTTTTAGTTCAGGAGGGTTTATCCCTCACGGTCATTGTTACCTATGGAAGCCTGGTTTGGTGTGGCTTCATATCGTGTCCGATTCTCTAATTGCCCTTGCTTATTATTCGATCCCGGTGACGCTGTTCTACTTTGTCCGGAAGCGTCAGGATCTTCCATTTGACTGGATTTTTCTGCTATTTGGGTCATTTATCATCGCCTGTGGTACTACCCATGTCATGGAGATTTGGACGCTTTGGCATCCTACCTATTGGCTGTCTGGGTTCGTCAAAGCAATTACCGCTTTAGTTTCGGTGTACACGGCTGCGTCTCTGGTGCCCTTGGTTCCTCAAGCGCTTGCTCTCCCAAGCCCCGCAGTGTTGGAGGCAACGAACCGAGAACTGGAAAACCAAATCGCCTACCGCTTGCAGATAGAGGAGGCGCTGCAAGCAAGCGAAGAACGATTTCGGAGTGCTTTTGACTATGCGGCGGTGGGAATGGCGCTGGTGGCAACAGATGGACGCTGGCTGGAAGTTAATCGTTCTTTATGCGAGATCGTTGGCTATTCGGAGCAAGAATTATTGGCTAGGAACTTCCAAGCGATTACGCATCCAGACGATTTAGAAACCAATCTGGACTATATGCACCAAATGCTGGCTGGCAAGATTCAGCATTACAACGTGGAGAAGCGATACCTCCACAAACAGGGACACATTGTATGGATTTTCTTGAGTGGATCGCTGGTGCATAATGCCAAGGGTGAACCGTTGTTTACTGCTCAGATTCAAGACATCACGCAGCGCAAGTTGGCAGAAGAGGAGAGAAAGGCATCGCAAGCGCGACTGGCTGGGATTTTAGATATTGCTGAGGATGCAATTATTTCCGTAAACGAAACTCAACAAATTACCTTATTTAACCAAGGGGCGGAAAAAATATTTGGCTATACCGCCAATGAGGTAATTGGTCAGTCCCTGGATTTGCTGTTGCCAAAGCGGGCTGCGATCGCTCACCGTCAGCATATTCGCAATTTTGACACTTCTGTGGGTACCGCCCGGAAGATGGGAGAGCGCAACGAGGTTTTTGGACAGCGTAAAAATGGTGTGGAGTTTCCAGCGGAAGCTTCCATTTCTAAGCTGGAATTAGCTGGGGAAAAAATATTTACCGTAATTTTACGAGACATCACCGAACGCAAGCGGGGGGAGGAAGCTTTATCCCAACTAGCCTCGATTGTTGAGTCCTCAGAGGATGCAATCGTGGGCAAAACACTAGATGGAATCATTACCAGCTGGAACTCAGGGGCTGAACGAATCTATGGCTATACCGCCCAAGAAGTCAAGGGACAGCCAATCTCGATTCTGTTGACACCCGACCGCTTCAATGAGATGCCGTCAATTTTGGCAAGAATTAAGCAGGGAGAACGCATCCCCCCTTATGAAACCGTGCGCCTTAAAAAAGACGGCAGCCAAATTGATGTTGCCATTACGATTTCTCCAATTAAGAATCGGGTGGGTCAGGTGACGGGTGCCTCAGCGATCGCTCGTGACATTAGCGATCGCCGCGCCATAGAACGCCTCAAAGATGAGTTTGTCTCTATCGTCAGTCACGAACTGCGGACGCCCCTAACCTCGATTCGCGGTGCCCTCGGCTTGCTGGCAGGGGGTCTGCTGACTGCTAAACCGGAAAAGGCTCAACGGATGCTGGAGATTGCCGTCTCGAATACCGACCGCTTAGTTCGCCTGATTAACGACATCCTCGATATTGAGCGTATCGAGTCGGGTCAGGTGGCGATGGAGAATCAGATTTGCGATGCGGCAACTCTAATGCTTCAGGCATCAGAGGTGATGCGGGCAATGGCTGACAAAGCTGGAGTCACCCTATCCGTGTCTCCCCTATCTGCCCAACTTTACGCCGATCCTGACCGGATCATCCAGACCCTGACGAACCTACTCAGCAATGCCATCAAATTCTCCCCTCCTAGCAGCAGCGTCTATCTCAGTGCCGAAATTCAGCAGACCAGGGAGCCGCTTGTAGAGACGCGATTTCCCGCTTCTGGAGTCGGGGAGGGTGGAACAGGGAAAGAATTTACCCCCTCACTTCCTCAACCTCTCACCCTCACAGTATTGTTCAAAGTGAAAGACCAGGGACGAGGGATTCCCGCACAGAAGCTGGAAAGCATCTTTAACCGATTCCAACAAGTTGATGCCTCTGACTCGCGCGATAAAGGTGGCACAGGTCTGGGGTTAGCAATCTGTCGCAGCATTGTGCAACAGCATGGAGGTCGTATCTGGGTCGAAAGTACGCTGAATGAAGGCAGTACCTTTTTCTTTACACTGCCCCTTTTGAGTGGTGAGACACGAATGCTGAATGCTGAGGATGAACGGGAGAATCTGTCTTTGGGAGATGTGACGACAGCCCAAGCCGAATACTCCCCTGTGGATACTCAGGACAGTGCCGTGCCCTTACCTTCGGATGCTGAGAATGCACTAGGTACGCCTCTCGTGCTGGTGTGCGATGATGAGCCTGCGGTCTGTGCTGTAGTCCAAACTTTATTAGAACAGCGCGGCTACCAAGTCAAGACGGCTTTCTCAGGTCAAGAAGCGGTAGAATTGGCGCTACAGGAGCAACCTGCGGTGATTCTGCTCGACCTGATTATGCCCGGTATGAACGGCTGGCAAACAATGGCGGTTTTGAAACAGCGACCCGATACAAGGGAAATTCCCATCGTCATTTTCAGCGTTTTATCCCCAGAGCAGAGTAATCTCCTCAAATCTTCTTTAGAGAATCAGACCTTAAGTAGCCTGCTAGATGGAAACCTTCTGCAAACCGATCTGGGTCAGTTGCAGCCGTCTGAGTCTTCAGATGCGATCGCTTCCAATGCAATTGCAATGGAAAATGCAGCCAGTTCTAATATTGACAGCGCGGATTCTACAATCAACGACATTCCGCCTCAGGTATTGCTTCCACCAAACTCAGATGATGACAAGCCGCGCCCTCCTGATTTTACCGGCTGGGTTCGCAAACCCTTAAATGAAGCATCCTTATTTCAAGCGCTAGAGCAGTCGTTGCAACAGGCAAAGGTTGCTAGAGTTTTGCTGGTGGAAGACGACCTGGATCTGGCGCGGGTACTGATTGCTCGGTTTGAGCGCCACGGTTTGGAAACGATTCACGCGAAGAACGGACGCGAGGCAATTCAAAAATTAGCAAATATCAATCCCGATCTGCTAGTGCTGGATATCGTACTGCCGGAGTACGATGGTTTTGCTGTAGTAGACTGGCTGCGTCAGTGCAATCGCCTGCGCCAAATTCCAATCGTGGTATATTCTGCTAAGGATTTGAACAACGCCGAAAGAGAGCGGCTGCGGCTAGAACAAACCGAGTTTCTAACTAAAGGTCGGATTACTCCAGAACAATTTGAAGGGCGCATCATTGCCTTGCTGAATCGGATGGTTCCCAACAGGAAGGAAAACTGCAATGGTGACAACGAAGCGCATCCTGGTAATTGATGATGAAGAGGATATTCGGGAAGTGGCTCAGCTAAGCTTAGAAATGGTCGCCAGCTGGGACGTTATGACAGCGAGTTCCGGAAGGGAAGGGCTTGCCAAGGCTGAAGTTGAACCACTTGACGCCATCCTTCTAGATGTGATGATGCCCGACTGGGACGGTACAACGACTTTTCAACAGCTGCAAGCCAATCCAGTAACCCAGCACATCCCCGTGCTGTTGTTGACGGCTAAAATGCAGGCTGCTGACCAACGCCGTTTTGCTCAACTAGGAGTAAAGGCAGTAATTGCGAAACCTTTCGACCCGATGACTCTGGCAGATCAAGTTGCGAAGTCTTTAGGATGGGATATTTAACTGAGTTTTGCTACCAATCGACTGCAAACTCACCCCATCCCAAATTTGAGTGAAACCCAAAAGAATAGGGCGCACAACTGCGCCCTATTCTTGTTAAACAGTAAAATCAATTCGATGAAATGAGGTTAACTCAGCTCGTTCTAGGATAGATAGACCAGCTTCTTAGCTAAATCTTCTCTATACTCCCAGCGCTCTGCGAGTTTGTGGTCCCACTACTCCATCTGCACGTAAGCCATTTCTCGACTGAAAGTTCCGGACTGCTCTTTGAGTGACGGAACCATAATATCCAGTCGGTGAAACTCCCAAAGCTGATTGAACTTGTCGAACAGCAGAACCTCTAGAGCCTAGGCGGAGAAAGGAACCGCCAACACCAGAACCAGGATTAGAACCAGAACCTGGTCTCGTGCTGATATAGTTAGCAGCAACATAACGACCCGTAGAAAGCTTTGCATACCCGTTGCGATAAGCCACAACTGGGGCAAGTGCAGCTCCATTACGGACGCAGCTATGCACTCCGTAAGATGTGCTGGGGCCATAGCGAGCGTTAAGACAACTGCCGTTTGTATTTACAAAATACTGTGCTGCGTTAGCTGGTTGGATCTCGCTGAGACCGCCAAATAAGAAAGCTACGCCAAGTAAACCCAGCCAAGGTGAACTCGGTGGTTGCTTCCAGTTCAGCGAAAAGTCACGCAGAGTATACTCGATACCAGCTTCTGCCTCTTCATAGGTATTAGAAACATGAATGTAAGCAAGAGTTTCCATGATTTTTCTCCGTATGGTTGAGAAACACTTTGTGATGCTTCAGGATGGCTGCTGAGTTTTTCGGAAACATTTTTCGGAAACTCAGGTGATTTTTTATGAATTGTTGAGTTTCAGCCACATTAGAGGAACCTAATGTGCAATTTACTTTCTAAATGAGACGTTCAAGTGTAGCCGTTCCAAGACATACAGACAATTCAGCAATACACAAATAATGTGAACTGACAGATGGCAATTCAATCAACGAGTCAAGTTCCAGAAATATCTGGTCTATCCCCGCTTTAGAATAAATCGTTTGCTCAGTTGTCCGATCGCTGTTTTCCCGCACTGACGCACCTTCAGAAAAGTTGCATCGATGCGAGATGGTAATGCTCGTGTCGGTCAGAACGCTTTGTCTATTTGGTTAATCAATACTGTAAGGCTTTAACTCCTCACAATAGTCAAACAATAAGGTAGACATTATCGCAATCTTAAAATCTTAATTTTTTATTCAGAAAAAAAGTGAAGAGAAATAAGTTTTATTAAGAAGAAGTAAAGAAAAGGCGATCGCTTTGTCACCTCCCTTGGAAAATCAGGGTAGAAAGAGCGATCGCCCATAGAGAACCTGATAGTCTATCTAGAGAAGAAATCGGGTAGCACGTTCTTTGAAGATTCGTAACCATCAGTCGTCAAACCAAAGCTTTTAGAACCGTGAAATCTTCAAAGAACCGTTAAAAGGCTCAGAACGGAGCTGACGACCATTTCGCCAAACTTCTACTCCGCGTGGACTAATAAAATAAGAATAACTGCCGTTATCCGCTTGATACCGATCCTGCCCAACACGCCAAGCAGCAAGCTGCATCGAAGCGCTCGGTTGTTGCTTTAATTGCCCCATATAAAACAATTGACCATTTTCCCGACAAACTTTCACCAGAGAGCTTGCCGTCTCACCTTCAATCAAGGGGTTGCCGCATTGATTGAAAGTCGCAGCAACAGCATAAGTCGCTGGTGCCGGAGTCACTGCAATCGGTTGCAGTGGTTTGGGTGCGATCGCGCGCGGTACTCGAAGAGAGTTCCCTTGCTGACGACCCCCAGAATAAACATTTAGATTCGGGTAGAGTTTGGTGTTGCCTCTCGTGTCCGCGTTGTTGCGTACAGTCTGAGAAACCACTGGAGGCGGATCAATCGGTTTAGGCGCAGCGGTTGCTCTTTGCGGCGGTGGAATCCTGCCTGCGACTAAAGAGGGCAATCCGGCAGCCGGGTCAACCGCTAGACGACCATCAGGATGATACTCAAAGTGGAGATGAGGGCCTGTACTATTCCCTGTCGAACCCATCTCAGCAATTACTTGACCCTGAGTAACTTGTTGACCTTTACTCACCAAAAGACGACTATTGTGACCATACACCGTGTGGCTTCCATCAGGATGCTGGATTTCTATTACGTTGCCTAATCCCCATCCCGAATCATCACGACCAGCTTTGATGACTGTACCCGATGCGGCAGCAACAATCGGAGTTCCAGTGCTATTAGCAATATCAATTCCTTCATGATAAGTATTAAAGCCTTGAGTGAGATTCCCTTGAGTGGGCCATATTAAGCCAGAACCAAGGGAGGGATGACCTTGAGTAGGGGAATAGTCTTTTGCTTGAGTCAGGAGGCAGAAACTTGTACCTAGCACGGTGGCGCATGAGATAACGCCAATTAAGCCATATTTACGGAATTTAGAAATAGCGAGTTGTTTCATTAGATCAGAGCCTGGAAGAAGAAGGGTCTAGGAAGCCTTTTTGTTATCTGTTGGCTTCAGCTTTGAGCTAGCTATATCAGGACAATCGCTATGCAGATTAGGGATACCCGTTTAAGGGGGACAGTAGAACCCCCTCCTCTTATCTTTAGAGGCAAACCTGCATCTCCCAATCCCTCGCCGTCAACGGGGAGGGGCGCTTGGTTTATAACCTACGCTGCTAGGGAGTCATCTAAAGCGGACTGAAAAGTAGTTGTACTTTGTTCTGTTCGCTTGGAGTTGAGCTTTCGGACAGGTCTATAGATGAAGGAACTTGTTATTTAGTTTAAGTGGATATTTTCTATTAGAAGGGTTGCTTAGAAGTATGTTCCTTGTTTGGGGATAGATCCAAAAATGGTCAGAATCACTAATAAATGGCTTAATTTAAGCAAATTTGCTTTAATTCAGGAATTAGCGATTTTTATTTGAAGCAAATACGGCAGAATAGCCTAACCTTCTAGCCTTCCTTCCCTGAGATGCCTATCCTTTACCCATCACTGCGGAAACAGAGTTTATTTTTTTTGTGTTCTGTAAAAAAGTTCAGATAGCTCCGATAGTGACAAAGGACTCTCTCAATCTGACACGCAAGCAGATGGGCATTATTCAACTTTAGTCTGCTCGTGCTGCCCTTCACTCTCCGACAGCTCAAACAGCCTGAGTGCAAAGAAGTGTTAGATATTTGGCTAATCCTTATTGAATAAATCTATCGGATTATTTCTTAAGGAAATTAAAGTTACATCGGGTGGAAGAGGAAGCTGCAAACTTGAAAATGATATTTTGTAATTGTCAGGCAACAAAAGAAGTTTAAATAAACTGGTTCATTTAGCTTCATTTTCAGACACATATCAATTACTTAACTTTAGTTTTTGGCCTAGTTGGGCACAGGAGAATATTATGGAACGCCCCATTGAATTGTCTTTAGAGCAAGAATTTAGCCTAATTTCTTTTGCAGATCAAGTGCAGCATATGTCTCGCGAGCAAGCTCAACAATTTTTGGTTCAGCTACATAAGCAAATGATAATTCGAGACAATATCTATCAGAACTTGCTGAAGCATCAATGGGGTCTGGATTCAATTCTGGGATCTGTGTAAAGCTTGAAAGCGATCGCCTAAACTTTCCTAAACTTTGAAAAATTACATATATATGAGTAAAGCCCTGGTTTACAGCCAGGGCTTTGTTGTTAGCTTTGGTTTTTAAAGACTTGCACGCCTTGATTTAACGCTGACGTGCAGTTTCATGGTTCTGCTTACGGAACAGATTAGCTAGACCGATTAGACCCAGCAAGCCTAACCAGCCCCAACTGGAGTTGCGATCGCCTCTTGCAGACTGAACTCCTTGGTAAGAAGTGGTGTCTGTAGTAGCGCCGTTGGGAGTTGTGCTACCGGGAACCGTAGTTGTGTCCGAAGTAGTGCCTCCAGGCGTCGTAGTCGTGGCGTCAGGAGCAGCGGTAGTCCCTGTTGCACCCCCAGGCGTTGTGACGGTGCCGTAAGGAGCAGTAGAAGTCCCTGAAGTAGTGCCACCTGCACCCGTTGTCCCGGAAGTAGCACCTGCACCCGTGGTACCAGAAGTTGCGCCACCTGCGCCCGTTGTCCCGGCAGTTCCGCCACCGATGCCAGTGGTACCAGAAGTTGCGCCACCTGCTCCTGTGGTACCGGCAGTTCCGCCACCGATGCCAGTGGTACCAGGAGTTGCACCGCCTGCGCCTGTGGTACCGGCAGTTCCGCCACCGATGCCAGTGGTACCAGAAGTTGCGCCACCTGCGCCCGTTGTCCCGGCAGTTCCGCCACCTGCTCCTGTGGTACCGGCAGTTCCGCCACCGATGCCAGTGGTACCAGAAGTTGCGCCACCTGCGCCCGTTGTCCCGGCAGTTCCGCCACCGATGCCAGTAGTACCAGCAGTTCCGCCACCGATGCCAGTGGTACCGGAAGTTGCGCCACCCGCGCCCGTTGTCCCGACAGTTCCGCCACCGATGCCAGTAGTACCGGCAGTTCCGCCACCGATGCCAGTGGTACCAGAAGTTGCACCGCCTGCGCCTGTAGTACCGGCAGTTCCGCCACCGATGCCAGTAGTACCAGAAGTTGCACCGCCTGCGCCTGTGGTACCGGCAGTTGCACCGCCTGCACCCGTCGTACCAGAAGTTGCGCCACCTGCACCCGTACCAGTACCGGAAGCTGAACCACCAGCACCACCGCCTGTTTGGGCAACAGAAGGCAGAGTTAAGGGTAGAGCCGCTACAGTGAGGGCAAAGGTACTTGCAAAAAGAACTTTGGACAAATTAGAAGGTTTCATCGTAGTGGTTTTTCTTATTCTCTAGAACTCTGCGATTTGTTATTATTCAAAAACAGTCTTGTTAACTTCATGGGCAGCTAAATTACGAAGACTGGATATACTTCCCGCTCATGAAGTCCCGATCTAGGACGATCGTGGTTTAGAATACGGGTCTGGAATTACCAGAGCGTTTTGCTATTCTCCTCAGATGCGATCGCTCTTAGGAAGAATAACTGCCATCAGTTCTCTTTACTTCTACCAGAGGAACAGACCCACCTCTCCCTGAAGGATTGACTTTACTTTAAGCCAGTGTGTGCTTAAGAATACAAACAGTTCTATGGGGAGCTATGCTATGCTATGCTTCTCCCGATAGCACAGCAGATAAGCTTAGTGATTAGTTGAGACTGTGTCATCGAGGGGAAAATATTTTCCCTTCGTTATTAACTTTCCTTGGCTATTTTCCCCTTTCATCCATCTGCTTTACAGTTTCTCTGAGCAAGCGATCGCTCAACGCTCAGTTTGTAAAACAGAGTCAAGATTCATCACTCCCTTTGGGAGGTTCGCCAAATTCTCCTAGAGAAGTTCCTATCTACTGTTCAGTAACTTTGCAGAAGGCCTTTCGAGACAATTCCTCGAAGTATACTCCACGCTCAATAAAAATTATTAATATATTATTAAGGTTTTTATTTAAAGCCTAAATAAGATATTTTCTTTAGTAGCTTTAGCTATTAAAATACTTACGAAAAACTTTTGCACACCTTTTGTATTTGCTACTAAAGGTGATACATAAAGCATAAATTATATAAATTTAGGGCTGTATTTTTTTAGCGATACAAGCATTTAATTCACGTTTATTCGATCCACTTAGGGCGATCGCTAAGCACACAGCTTCGGCGAACATAACTCTTATTGAATAACCTAAAACGCAAGCACCTAAAATGATAAACCGGCGTAAAACAAATTACGTGAGATTACGTGCGCTCGTTACTGAAGCTACTACAGCCATCGAAAAGGGATGCAATAATGCTGCTACTTGGAAGCATTGTCTTCTAAGTCCTGCAACCCACCCGCATCTCTTGTTTACTCCCATTAGAAGTCACTATACTTAGGTGTTTTGTATTATTTAGCACAAACTAATTTAACATTAAATTTATTCTTTAGGAAGAAGTCGCGTCATTCCTCTGGTAGAAGCTAGAACTCAACAATAGCTATTATTTTTTTAGCAGTGGCAGCAAATTCCTTCTCCAGGCAGAAGCGGATGGTAATAAAACCCGATAAATTAAGCAGAAGTGCGAAGTCAATAAAACTGCTTTAGAGTCGCAAAAAGGGTAAACAAGGCAGGAAAACATCATTTCTAGCTGCTTTTTGTAGTTATAGCTAGGAATTAATTTTAAGTGTTCTTTTCACTTCAAGGCTTTCCACTTTGTTCTTCTTTGTGTGTAGGTAGGCGATTCTGAAAGCTTAAATCCAATCTACGAAATATCTGAGGCTATTTATGTCCCAGCCCAAAAATTTGATAAAGAATAGTGTGAGTAATGGTGGGGCATGGGAGATACAGTTCTCCATAAAAGATGCACTTGAGTCTCCCTCAGCGAGTGCATTTCCAACATTACAGTCGGATGGTTCTGATTCCTTGTCAAATACACCGGCGCTCATTTGTTTGTCGCATTTGCGTTGGGATTTTGTCTACCAACGACCGCAACATCTCTTGAGCCGCTGTGCAAAGCAGCGAAGAGTATTCTTCATTGAAGAACCGATTTTCAGTTCCGATCCATCTTGGCGGCTGGATGTTAGCCTCCGCGAGAGTGGTGTCTCGGTGGTGGTGCCTTACTTGAGCGAAGCAATGAGTGAGGAAGAAATCATTGCTGCTCAAAAGGGGATGCTCGATGATTTGTTAGCACAAGCGCAGATCCGCGAGTATATTCTGTGGTATTACACACCGATGGCAATCGCGATCGCAGACCACTTAGATCCTTTAGTCGTTGTCTACGACTGTATGGATGAGCTATCTGCATTTAAGGGAGCGCCACCCGTGATGATTGAGCGCGAAGCCGAACTCTTTAAACGTGCAGATTTGGTATTTACAGGCGGACAAAGCCTTTACGAAGCCAAGCGCAACCAGCACCCGAATGCCCACGCCTTCCCCAGTAGCATTGAAAGAGCGCACTTTGCACAAGCAAAAACTCTGACAGAGGAACCAGCCGATCAAAAAAATATTCCCCACCCGCGTCTGGGATTCTATGGGGTAATTGATGAGCGCATGGATCTGGAACTGCTGAGTGGCATGGCCCAAGCGCGACCTGATTGGCATCTGGTTATCATTGGCCCAGTCGTCAAAATAGACCCCGAAGAGCTACCCCAACATCCCAATCTTCACTATCTGGGTGGGAAGTCTTATCAAGAGTTGCCTGCATATCTTGCTGGGTGGGATGTAGCGTTGTTGCCTTTTGCTCGTAACGAGTCAACCCGCTTTATTAGCCCTACCAAAACTCCAGAATACCTCGCCGCTGGGAAGCCAGTTGTATCTACCTCGATCCGGGATGTCGTTCGTCCTTACGGAGAGATGGGTTTAGTGCAGATTGCAGATACCGTCGCAGATTTCGTCACCGCAGCCGAAGCAGCAATCGAGCAAAATTACGATCGGTCGGCATGGCTGAGTCAGGTGGATGCTTTCTTAGCGCAGAATTCGTGGGATTCCACTTGGGCGCGGATGATGCAACTGATTGAGGGTGTAATGAACGACACGAGTGTATCTCAAGAATTGCGCGATCGCGTTGCCAAAACTTCAGCGTCTCAAATGGACGAGCGTGCAGGAGTTACCTCGGTTAACAAACCTCAACAAACATCCTGAGCTAGTCCGCTCAAAGCGAATCAGGACTGGTTTTTGGTTGATTTTCTGACTTTTCAGTTTTTCAATTTTTACTTTCTACCCAAGGGTAGCCGTTTCATTTTTCCCTTACTCCCGTAAGGGTTTCACCGCCATATTTCTATTAAATAAGCGAGGCTTTTAGAATGTTCGATTATCTTATTGTGGGTGCAGGGTTCGCTGGAAGTGTCCTTGCAGAGCGGCTGGCGACTCAGTCGGGCAAGAAGGTTCTAGTGGTTGACAAGCGATCGCACATTGGCGGCAATGCTTACGATCATTACGATGATGCGGGCGTTCTGGTACACAAATACGGCCCTCACATCTTTCATACCAACTCCCGCGAAGTCTTTGAGTACCTTTCCAAGTTCACCGAATGGCGCTCTTACGAACACCGCGTTTTGGCGAGTGTAGACGGTCAACTGGTACCCATGCCCATCAACCTCGACACCGTTAATAAACTTTACGGACTCAGTCTCACCTCCTTTCAACTCGAAGAATTTTTCGCCTCGGTTGCTGAGAAAAAAGAACAGATCCGTACCAGCGAAGATGTAGTTGTCAGCAAAGTAGGGCGGGAATTGTACGAAAAATTCTTCCGGAACTACACGCGCAAACAATGGGGAATCGATCCCTCGGATCTCGATAAGTCAGTCACCTCACGGGTGCCAACCCGCACCAATCGAGACGATCGATATTTCACCGATAGCTATCAAGCGATGCCATTGCACGGCTATACCCGGATGTTCGAGAAGATGTTGTCTCATCCGAACATCAAAATCATGCTGAACACCGATTATCGGGAAATTCAGAAAGTCATTCCGTACCGGGAAATGATTTACAGCGGGCCTGTTGATGCTTACTTCGATTACCGCTATGGAAAGCTTCCCTACCGTTCCCTTGAATTCAAGCATGAAACGCACAACAAGCCTGTGCATCAATCAGCGCCAGTCGTAAACTACCCCAATGAGCATTTATACACACGCATCACTGAGTTCAAGTATCTGACCGGACAAGAACACAGTAAAACTAGCATCGTTTACGAGTACCCCCAGGCAGAGGGAGATCCTTACTACCCAGTACCTCGCCCAGAAAATGCCGAACTCTACAAGAAATACAAGGCATTGGCTGATGCAACGCCGGGGGTACATTTTGTCGGACGGTTGGCGACCTACAAGTATTACAACATGGATCAATGCGTGGCCCAGGCGCTCACGGTTCACAAACAGATTGGCACGAAACAAGAACCAATCACTTTAGAACCTGTAGAAGCGAGAAGCAACTACACCCAGAATGTTTCTCTCAGTGAAATCGTTGAACAACGCCCGCAGACAGAAGTTGCAACTACAAACGGAAACGGTCACGGAAAAGCCGTTAGTCATTAGTCAGTAGTCATTAGTCATTAGGGATTTGCTAATGACTAATGCTTGCTTGAATCATTTTTACTGCCATGAACGATGAATAAAACATCGGAAACAATAGCCATGAGTCATGGGCTACTGACACTTCATGCACAAGTTATTCGGGGGTGAGGAATGATAAGAGCAGCCTTAAGTAAAGAACTAATCATTAGCAATTCTGAACGAACTCAAAACTCAAAGCCCAAAACTCAAAACTCTAAATTGGAGATGTGGGCTGGAGTAGAGTGTACCGTTAACCGCGTAGGCGATCGCTATTTCAACCAGTTGGAACGAAACGGCCACAAAACGCGCTTAAGTGACCTCAATTTGTTTGCCGAACTCGGCGTAAGTGCCATTCGCTACCCGATCCTCTGGGAATTAACTGCCCCTGATGGGCCAGATAGCGCCGATTGGTCTTGGGCGGATGAACGACTGGGACGTTTGCGCGAACTCGGTATCCGTCCCATTGTCGGTTTAGTTCACCACGGCAGTGGCCCTCGTCATACAAGCCTGGTGAATCCCACCTTTGCCTCTGGGCTTGCCCAGTTCGCCGAAGCCGTTGCCCAACGCTATCCGTGGGTGGAAAATTACACCCCTGTTAACGAGCCGCTCACGACAGCGCGTTTTAGCGGATTATACGGTCACTGGTATCCTCACGGTCGGGATAGTTTAACTTTCTTGCAGGCATTGCTGACGCAACTCCGCGGCACAATCCTCTCAATGCAGGCCATTCGCCAAGTTAACCCAGACGCAAAGCTGGTGCAAACCGAGGACTTGTGCAAGGTGTTCAGCACGCCACAGATGGCGTACCAAGCAGAGTTTGAAAATGAGCGTCGCTGGCTGAGTTTCGATCTGCTGTCTGGTCGCCTCAATCCCGATCGCCCGATGTGGCAATATCTATGTAAAGTTGGAATTCCTGAAGCTGAACTGGAGTGGTTTTTAGAAAATCCCTGTCCGCCAGACATTATTGGGATTAACCACTACTTAACGAGCGATCGCTTTCTGGATGAGCGCCTAGAACGCTATCCCCAGTGGACGCATGGGGGAAATGGGCGGCAGCAGTACGCAGATGTCGAGGCAGTGCGGGTGCGTGCTGAAGGAATCGCCGGACCCTACACGCTAATCAAAGAGACATGGGAACGCTACGGCTTGCCAATTGCGGTCACTGAAGTCCATCACGGTTGCACCCGCGAGGAACAACTGCGCTGGGTTAAAGAGGTGTGGGAAGCAGCAACCCGTCTGCGTTCCGAAGGCATCGATCTGCGGGCTATCACCGCTTGGTCGCTCCTCGGTTCTTATGACTGGACTAGCTTGGTAACAAAAGATAACGGTCATTACGAGCCTGGGGTGTTCGACTTGCGATCGCCCGAACCCCGCCCAACTGCGATCGCCCATATGCTGCGCGAGTTGGCACGCGGCGAGATGCCTCACCATCCCCTTTTGGATGTGCCAGGATGGTGGCATAGAAACCAGCGACTCCTCTATCCACCCGTTGCGGAGAGCAACGGCGCAGAGGCGCAGAGGCACAAAAACCCAGAAACGCACCTCAGTCCTCAGTACCTAAGCACCTCCACACCTGTCCGTTCTTCCTCACCGCGTCCGCTCGCCATTATTGGAGCGAGAGGCACGCTGGGGAAAGCTTTTGCTCGAATTTGCGACATCCGGGGTATCCCCTATCACCTCCTTAACCGTCAGGAACTGGATATTGCCGATCCTGCCTCGGTTAAGCGGGTACTGGCTGAACTCAAGCCTTGGGCGGTTGTAAATGCGGCTGGATACGTTCGCGTAGATGATGCGGAGCGCGAACCGGATGCTTGTCTGCGCGAAAACGCAGTTGGCCCAGCAACTCTTGCGGCTGCTTGCGCGATGCAGAAAGTGGCGTTGCTCACCTTCTCATCGGATCTGGTATTTGATGGAACTGGTGTTGCTCCTTATGTGGAGAGCGATGCTGTTGCACCGCTCAATGTGTATGGACGCAGCAAAGTAGAAGCTGAGTCGCAAGTTCTAAAGTTTCATCCCTCGTCGCTCGTCGTCCGCACCAGCGCCTTCTTCGGGCCGTGGGACGAGTACAACTTTATTACAATGGCGCTCCGCACCCTAGCGGCAGGAAAACCCTTTATTGCGGCAGAAGATTCGGTCGTTTCACCGACCTACGTTCCGGATCTGGTCAATGCCAGCCTTGACCTCTTAATTGATAGCGAGAACGGTTTGTGGCACATTGCGAACCCTGGTGAGAGTTCTTGGGCAGATTTGGCACGGTTTGCTGCAAAGAAAGCTGGTTTCGATGCTACCCGAATTGAAGCTTGTCCCATGCAAGCGCTGAGGCTATTGGCACCACGCCCAATCTACAGCGTTCTGGGCAGCGAACGAGGGGTACTGTTGCCGTCGCTGGAAAATGCGATCGCCCGCTACTTCCAAGAATCCAAAATTTCCCTGTAAAAATCGATACTTTAACCCACTCTAAGGTGGGCACTGCCCACCTTAGTCCATTTACCCATTGAGGTTTTTAAGATGAACGTTCTTTTTAAAATCGTTAAATCCCCAGACATTTTTGATAGCTCTAGAGCAGCTCAGTTTCATCAAGAAATTGAGAATCTGATCGACGCAGGAGTCAAATTTGTTCTCCTCGATCTCAAAAATGTCACTTTTATCAGTAGTTCTGGCTTAATGGCTCTTGTTTCAATGGTGAGGCTTACCCGCTCCGCAGGTTGCAAAATTTTACTTTATTCCAAGAGCGAACAGGTTAGGATTTTATTGGAGATGACGGGTTTAGATCAGGTTTTGGAAACCTTTAATAAGTCAGAAGGATTTCAAAGTTTAGGAAGCTTAGCGCGAGCTAATGTTAATCCTATATCAGAAACCTTGTCAAAGTCAGCATATTCACCAAAGCTCAAATCTACCAGCTCGCCTGTCCAGCCTGCTTCGGCTCGTTAAATCGTTAAGTTTTCGCGATTCTTCTCCAAAATTGGAGCGTGTGTTCCTGAACGATGAACGCAGCAAAATTATTACTCTTTTGCTTCTAACAATGCCTGACAAGCGTTGTGCTAACGTATCCTACTCTTGAGAAAAGGTACGTTATCAATGAAGCAACAGTAATATACTCTTTCTGCGAACGGCAAATAACCCAATTTAATAAAATCTCCCAATTTTCTTAATTGCAACCATCACAGTTATCCTGACATAACGCCGGATTTACGATTCTGACCAATCCAATTTTTTCCATTAGCCAGAGAGAGTGCATTTGGGCGAATATCTTCGCTCACCTCACTGGAAAAATCCCGCCATAAATCTTAACGATCTGCCGTCGATCGATTTGATTCTACTCTCGCAAATGTACAAAGCTCGTTTCGAGTGCATTGCAGAGCAAAAACTGAATACAAACATTCCCATCATATCTTCCCTTTCCGCAACTGCTACAATTAATAAAGAAGGGAGTTTAATGCAACCTAATCTGCTCAAAACTTGGAACTTTTAACTGTTACCAAGGGGAATGTTGATTTTTAGCTTAAGTCGATGCCTGGAAGACACGGGTCGATGCTCCTCACAGCCGTACTACCACCTGTTATGCGAGTCTGCTAAAGCTTCAACCTGCTTCTGGGAAGACGGCATTTCGTCTCTTTATTACTGGCAATACCTTCGCTAACCAACAACTGAAGGAAATTCCTCGACAGTATTCGGATATCGATTTGGTTTTGCTGCACTTGTATGGAACAAAAGCATTCGCAATTCGTCTGATAATCGATGCCAAGCAAGGCGTTAAGGCAATTCAATAAATTGTTCTTTCTATGCCATCCCAATTCACTCCAACGATTACACGAATTTTAAATCGTCGTTAGAGGATTTTATGCAAGCGATTACGGCAACGGAACTCAAACAAAAAGTTACGTATCTGAGTCACGATAAGGCTTACAATTTTGAGGCGTCGATAACACAGTAGCCGGATATGTGGTACAGAGGCAACGTACCTCGCTCCGGAAAAGATCGGCAAATGGATGTAGTAATAATGATAGGCATTACTTATCCTATTAATGGCATTAAACAGTCTTGGTTCTTAAACTGTATTTTTGCTAGAAAAAAATAACCTTAAATCGCTGAAATCCAGACTGTGTAGACATTTAAAAAATTTTATAGAAAAACACTTAAAAGAGTTAGTACTCAGATATTTATGGGTACTCTAGAAATATAACCTTGGATAGATGACTATATGCACTCTTTGGGGAAATGGCTGGAGAATTGTTATATCGCGTCTGGCGGCGCTACTCAGTCTAATTTTGACCAGTTCGACAGAGCATATCCGCGTCCGCAGTTACAGCGATCGCATTGGATTTGTCTCAACGGTCCGTGGAAGTTTACTTATGACGATGAGGGGAAAATAACTCGACCCTCAGATGTTTCCGGGTGGACGCATACAATTGAAGTTCCCTTCGCGCCAGAATCCTCAAAAAGTGGCATTGGCGACACAGGGTTTCACCCGAACTGCTGGTATGAGCGAGAATTTAACATTGTTAAGGGTGCAGGTCGGGTGCTGCTTCACTTCGGGGCGGTAGATTATCGCGCCCGCGTGTGGATCAACGGTCAATTTATGGCTGACCATGAAGGCGGACATACTCCCTTCAGCATCGATATTACGCCAGTATTTAATGAGAACGGACCGCAGCGGGTAACAGTGTGGGCGCAAGACGACCCCCAAGACTTGGCAAAACCTCGTGGTAAGCAAGATTGGCAACTGGAACCGCACAGTATTTGGTACCCGCGCACCACTGGGATTTGGCAGACCGTTTGGGCGGAGATCGTTCCTTCTACTTATATTGAGCGCATCCGCTGGACGCCGCACTTTGAGCGTTGGGAAATTGGCTTTGAAGCTTTTGTTGCAGGTGACCAGTGCGATGGCATCGAGGTAAAGGTAAAACTAACCGTTGGCTGCCAGTTGCTAGTCAACGATACCTATGAAGTAATTCACGGAGAGATTCACCGACGGATTGCCCTTTCTGACCCTGGTATTGACGACTACCGCAACGAATTGCTTTGGAGTCCAGAAAAGCCAACTCTGATCGATGTTGAAGTGCAGTTGTGGTCTAATGGCGAGTTGCTGGATGAAATCAAGTCCTATACCGCAATGCGGACGGTGGGAATCCAGCGCGATCGCTTTATGCTCAATGGTCGTCCCTACTATCTGCGACTGGTTCTAGACCAAGGCTATTGGCCTGAAACTCTGATGACCGCACCTTCCGATGAAGCGTTGCGGCAAGATGTTGAGCTAGTCAAAGCAATGGGATTCAACGGGGTTCGCAAGCACCAGAAGATTGAAGACCCCCGCTTCTTGTATTGGGCAGATGTGCTAGGACTAATGGTTTGGGAAGAAATGCCCAGCGCCTATCGCTTCTCTCCTAAAGCGGTGGAACGGATTACCAAGGAGTGGACTGAGGTCATTGAACGCGATGCCAGCCATCCTTGCATTGTGGTCTGGGTGCCCTTCAACGAATCTTGGGGTGTTCCCGATTTGACAGCGACAGCAGCCCACCAGCACTGCGTCCAAGCACTGTATCATTTGACCAAGACTCTCGATCCAACTCGTCCAGTCATCGGTAACGACGGTTGGGAAAGTGCGGCAACCGATATTTTGGCTATCCACGACTACGATAATAAGCCGACTCGGATGGCAAAACGCTACGGTCCGGAAGTGAAGCTATCAGACCTTTTCGATCGCCAACGTCCGGGTGGGCGCGTTCTGACGCTGGATGGCTATCCTCATCAAGGACAGCCGATCATGCTGACTGAGTTTGGCGGTATTGCTTATGCGGGTCGGGAAGATAAAAAAGCTTGGGGATATGTGCGTTCCCATGATGTCTCCGAACTGCAAATCCGGTATACGGCGCTACTAGATGTGGTGAACCGAGTCGAGTTATTTAGCGGTTTTTGTTACACCCAGTTGACCGATACCTACCAAGAAGCAAACGGACTGCTATATGCTGACCGGACTCCGAAATTTCCCATCGAAGCGATCGCATATGCAACTCTAGGCAGGGGTGAGGAAGACGAAGAGGACGTTATGCTCACAACAGTTAAAGCTGCATTGGGGCAAGAAAACAATGTATTCCCAGGAGCTGTTGAAGCCGGATGGTCGCAAGCTGATTCTATACAGCAGATTCCCCATTGCGGAGGAAATTACAGCCACTAGCCCTAGTAATGAGCCAGTGCAGGCGAATCCTCACCTGCGCTGGCATCCGTTGCGGGGCGAATGGATTGCTTATGCAAGTCACCGTCAGGGGCGGACTTTTATGCCGCCCCCAGAATACAATCCGTTAGCACCTACCAAAGATCCTCAGTTTCCGACGGAACTCCCGCAGGGGAAATATGATATGGCGGTGTTCGACAACCGCTTTCCCTCAATGGCTTTGGGGGCGCACAATCCACCCGCTAGCATTGTGCAGACTCTCCCAGCAAATGGCGCGTGCGAAGTGGTCGTATTTACGCAAGATCCGCAAGCTTCCCTCAGTTCTTTAGAACTGGATCAATTAGAGTTATTGTTGCAAGTTTGGGGCGATCGCACTCGCGCTTTGGGCGAAACGCCACAGATTCAGTATGTACTGCCCTTTGAGAACAAAGGAGTCGAGATGGGGGTAACTTTACAGCATCCCCACGGGCAAATCTACGCTTATCCATTTGTCCCACCCGTCCCAGCGCGGATGTTAGAGAGGCAACAAGCGTATTATCAGGAGCATCAGCAGGGTCTGCTGCAAGATTTGATCCAAAAAGAGATTTTGGATAATCAGCGAATTATTTATTTAGATGAGGAAGCGATCGCATTTGTCCCCGCTTTTGCCCGTTACCCTTACGAAGTCTGGATTGCCCCGATTCAGCCCACCGCTACATTTGTGGATCTGACAGATGGGCAGCGCCAAGGACTCGCCAAAGCCTTAAAAACGGTTACTCTCAAGTATGACGGCTTGTGGAATCGTCCTTTCCCTTACTTGATGGCGTGGTTCCAAGCGCCCACCGATGGAAATCCGCATCCAGAAGCACACCTGCACGCAGAGTTGTATCCTCCCTATCGGACTCAGGATCGGCTTAAGTACCTGGCGGGAACCGAACTAGCCGCAGGTATGTTTGCCAATGATGCGCTTCCGGAGGAGAAGGTGAAGGAGTTGCAAGCTGTCGTCATCACACTTGAGAATCCTGTGCGGTTGTGAATCAAAACTTAACCCCCGAATCCCTTCGTTTGCAGGGAAGGGGCAAGAACTTCAGTTTCCTCCCCGTTTCCGGGAGGGGCTGGGGGAGGAATTTCCTGCTGTAAGAGGTGAGTTATGAATCAAGTTAGTGAAGAAGTCTCTCAGAAACTAGAGTTAATCCGAAACGCCTTAACGGAAGCTGAAGCGCAGGGGTTGCGATTGCGCGGCACCGATTGGTTCGCCTGGGCGACTGCTGGCGCTTCCAGTACCGTACTGCTGACGGCTGAAACTGGAATTGCAGAAGTGCTGGTAACTGCTGAGGATGCCTGGATATTAACCGATGAAATCGAAGCGCAGCGGTTAAAAGATGAGGAAATTCCTGGAAATTTCCAGCATTATGCTAATCCTTGGGCTGATGCGGCGGCGCGTGAATCTTTTGTGCAGCAAGCGACCAATGGGGGGAAAATTTTAAGCGATCGCCCGATTCCTCATGTCGAAAAGCGATTACCCGCGTCTCTACAACAGCATAAACGAACCCTGATGTCGAGCGAGCTGGAGCGATATCGCCAGTTAGGGCGTCAGGCAAGCGAGGCGATGACAGAGGTACTCAAAGCCGCCAAGCCGGATTGGACAGAATATCAGCTTGCCGGTGCGGGTGCCGAGGCATTATGGGCGAGGGGGATACATCCAGCGCTGACTTTAGTAGCAGGCGAGAGACGTTTGCCCCTATACCGTCATGCTACCGCCACAGGCGAACAGATTGGACGGCAAGCGATGCTGGTATTTTGCGCCAGAAGACATGGTTTGTATGCGAATCTTACCCGATTTGTATCATTCGGTTCGTCCGATGAAAGCGCCAAATTGCATGGTGATGTCCGTCAAATTGAAGCGGAAGCTTTGAATTTTTTAAAGCCTGGAATCGCTTTGAATACAGTTTATGACACTTTAGCTGATGTTTATCAAAAGCACGGATATCCTAATGCTATCCGAGAACATCATCAAGGTGGAACGACGGGATATTTGGCGCGTGAAGTTGTAGCGAATCCGACGACTAATGACACGTTGGAAGAAAATATGGCTGTCGCCTGGAATCCCAGTGTACGGGGTGCAAAGATTGAGGATACTTTTGTACTTCTCAAAGATGGACTGGAAAATCTAACTTTCGATCCAAATTTTCCCAGTGTTGAAGTAGCCGGAAGATTGCGCCCTGTGCCCTTAGAGGTTGGGTAATGAGAATGCCTTGGCGAATGGAATTCGCGGCTATACAGACGAAACCTGCCTACGCAGGTTTTAAGATGTCAAATTTTCCGTTAGTCTGCGCAGGCGGACTTTGTTTGTCTAGCTGCGATTTCTAATCGCCATAGTATGAACTGCGTAATAAAATACTTGAAAAATCTGGGAAGCTGCATCCGAATCAGTGGGAAGCAAAATGGATAATAGATGAAGATAACGCCGAACTGCGGCGAGTGCTAATTCAAGGAATTGGCTACGAAAGAATCGCCCAGGAATTAGGGGCAATTGCGTTAGATTCTTATCAAAAATACAGTTTATTAAAAATTGATACCGATATTGATATAGAGCCGATATCTTTGTTAAAGATGACTTGCCCAAGCACCGGATTTATCCATGCGTTGCGCGTACCACCTGAGATAACATCGGCGCGGGAAGCGATCGCTTGGGTGAATTGGGGAATTAATCCAGAATAATTTTCTGTGCAAACATGAATTTTTTTGATGATTAACGCGATATTGAAAGCAATTAACTAACTGCTACACTATCTCCCAACTTCGAGGGCCAGCGGACAGTCAGAATGGTACAATCTGACTCAGCAGACCAAGAATGGGGCACGCCTGGAGACCAGAGAACGTAGTCGCCTTCACGAGATAATAAGACTTCTTGCTCTGGAAATTTAACGTGAAATCGTCCTTTAATCAGGATAGAAAGTGTCGTTGCTTCCTCATTCATTGCCCATTCGGATCTACCGTCTCCGGCTGGGTGAATCCCCCATTTTACTTCTAGGCTGGAAGTCGAACGAATGTCATCGATTGGGTTTATAAAATGACCGAGAAACCAACCAGAACGATTTGCACCTTCACTATGAGCATTCCCAACAACAACATTAGA
>NZ_JACJOQ010000394.1:0-2059 GCF_014695635.1 Coleofasciculus sp. FACHB-712
TGGGAATCTGTGCGCCTAGGTAAATTGATTTTTAAGTTAAGTTTGCAGCTATTTGAGTGTAGTGAATACTTAAATTAGCTGGTTAGATAAATAGCGATCGCACCCGATTACTCTCCTAAACCCATAAAATAAATCAACAGCTTGAATGGCAGGGGTAGTGGCGCGTGAAGTTGTCGTCAAAGGGTGTTTATAAAGTCGAAAGTCAGGCAAAAGAGCAATCCGATCGCGTAGCTTCGCCGGTACAGTACGACCTGCAACCGATTAACAGACTTTTAGCGGTTGCTGCTTCTAAGGGTACTTACCATCTGCATCCCTCAGAAGGGCATCAAACACCACTAGGATGCCCCAGAATGCCAGCGTCTTTACAAGTGCGGCAGTATCAACAGGAAGCCGTTGCTAGCTGGTTTGCCAATCAAGGCAGAGGGACGCTGAAGATGGCGACGGGGAGTGGGAAGACGATTACGGCGCTAGCGATCGCCACCTCACTCTATCAACAAATTGGCTTGCAAGTGTTGCTGGTAGTGTGTCCCTATCGACATCTGGTGACACAGTGGGCGCGAGAATGCGAGAAATTTGGACTACAGCCAGTTTTAGCTTTTGAGAATGTACGCAACTGGCAGAGTCAGCTATCAACGCAACTCTACAATCTGCGTTCTGGCAATCAACGGTTTCTCACACTCATTACAACAAATGCCACCTTGATGAGTGAAGGATTGCAATCTCAACTTAAATATTTTCCAGACAAAACGCTAATTGTAGGAGATGAAGCGCATAATCTCGGTGCAAGGCAGTTGGAGAAGAGTTTGCCTTCTAAAGTGGGGTTAAGACTGGCGCTTTCGGCAACACCAGAACGGTATTTTGATGATGAAGGAACGCAATCTTTATTTGATTATTTTGGCAGAGTTTTAGAGCCGGAATTTACGCTGAAAGATGCAATTCAACAGGGGGCGTTGGTGCATTATTTGTACTACCCTATCCTGGTAGAACTAACAGAGGCAGAAGCCCGTGCTTATGTAAAATTAACCGCTAGGATTGGCAGGGCGCTGTTGTTCCAGGAACGCGAGAACGGTGCTAGCAAAAGCAATTGGGAAGACCAGGAAAAACTCAAGCCATTGTTGATGCAACGGGCGAGATTAATTGGCGCTGCTACCAACAAGTTAACTGCTTTGCGCCAGTTAATGAGTAAACGCTTGGACATGACGCACACTTTATTTTATTGCGGAGATGGTTCTGTAGAAAGCACGCGCCAATTGAAAGCGGTTGCTAAAATTTTGGGAGATGAATTGGGATACCGAATTAACACCTACACTGCCCAAACTCCATTATCAGAAAGAGAAAATTTGCGGTGTCAATTTGAGTCGGGAGATTTACAAGGTTTGGTGGCGATTCGGTGTCTAGATGAGGGTGTCGATATTCCAGCAATTCAGAATGCTGTAATTTTAGCCAGTAGCAGCAATCCGCGCCAATTTATTCAGCGTCGAGGACGAATTTTGCGCCCTCACCCAGGCAAGCAACGCGCTACTTTATTTGACATGATTGTAGTGCCGCCAGAGTTAGATCGGGAAACTTTGGAAGTAGAACGCAATTTGTTAAGAAAGGAATTGCGGCGATTTGTAGAGTTTGCTGACTTAGCGGATAATGCGGGCGAAGCCAGAGTAAAATTACTGGATTTACAGAGAAACTACGAGTTAATGGATATGTAATGCTTTGGCTGAATCTAGTATTCCTTAATGGGTTGTAAAAGCAAATATACCTGGCGATTAGAAATCGCGGCTACACAAACAAAGTCCGCCTACGCGGACTTCTGAAACCCGCGTAGGCGGGTTTAGTTGAATAAATGCGAAGCAACTTCTGCCCCCCTTCTTCCGAAGGGGGGTAAGCAGGGTGGTTTCATACAAACAGAGAAAAATGAGAATAATGCTTGAAGGTGATTGAAAATCAACCAATAGACCTCTTGCATGAATCAAGAAAATGAGCCAAAAGTAGGTAAGCGTTACTGAATCTGCTCATGCTCTACCAACAGTTGAAAGTCCTCAATCCGAGCGCCTTCAGACGGGCG
>NZ_JACJOQ010000395.1:0-8621 GCF_014695635.1 Coleofasciculus sp. FACHB-712
GGTGAAGGTATCGCTGGCAGCGTGTTTCATCTAGGAAACGCAGAGATAGTCAATGATGTAGAGTCAGATTCTAGATTTATTACAGGTAATAATAAGATAAAATCTCTAATTTGCGCCCCACTTAAGACGCAAAACGTAGTTCTTGGCGTGCTTAATTTGAGTAGCGATGAATTAGTCAATTATACAGCACAAGATTTAAAACTTTTCACTGCTTTAGCATCCCAAGCCGCAGCAGCTATCGAAAACGCTCTGCTCCATGAAAATAAACTTAGAGAAGCGCGGATTAAAAGTAATTTGGAAAGATATGTTCCTGCACAAGTCGTTGAAGCTATTTTAGATCCTCAAGAAGATATTTCTTTAGTTCCTGCTAAAAAAGACATTTCCATTCTCTTTTCTGATATTAGAAACTTTACCACTAAATGCGAGGAGTTAGAACCAGAAGCAATTGTAGAATATCTGAATGAATATTTCACTCACATGGTAGAGGTGATATTTAGCCACGGGGGTACTGTGAACAAGTTTGTTGGAGATATGATTGTTGCCATGTTTGGCGCACCTTCAACTCTTGTTGATAGCGAACGACGAGCTATTGAAACAGCTATTGAGATGCAAAAACGCATAAAAACAATCCCAGTTGCTTGGATTAGGGATAATTTTCTTACCGGGATTGGAATAAGTTCGGGAGAGGTAGTTGTTGGCAACGTTGGCTCTCCACAACACATGGACTATACAGCAATAGGAGATAAAGTTAATATAGCGTCTAGGCTGCAATCTATGGCGAAGGGTGAGCAGATCCTAGTTAGTCGTTCTATTTATGAGAGTACAAAACATCTATTTGAATTTAAGGAGATTGGGAGCGTTCAAGTAAAAGGAAAAAAAGAAGCTGTAGAAGTTTTTGAAGTTCTTTATTAAATAGTAAGAAACAGAATGAATCCGAAGATATTAATTGTTGATGATGAGCCTCACATTCGACTTTTGTTAGAACAAACCCTTGAGGATCTTGAAGATGAGGGCGTGGAGTTACTAACAGCAACTAATGGTGAAGAAGCATTGGAGACAATTAAAGCGGAGAAGCCAGCTCTTGTTTTTCTCGACGTAATGATGCCTAAAATGAATGGATTTGATGTATGTAATGCGGTTAAAAATGAACTAGATATTAAGGACGTTTACATTATCATGTTGACTGCTAAGGGGCAAGAATTTGATAAGCAGAAGGGAAATGAAGTAGGGGCGGATATGTATATGACAAAGCCTTTCGATCCAGATGAGGTAGTGGCAAAAGCATCGAATATTCTAGAAATTGAGAGAGCTTAATTTTGTGAATAGATGTAGTTGAACTATGTAAGTGTAGGTAGGTGTAGCCTGGGCGGTAGCGATCGCGCTATCAGAGCGCCTTGCCGTAGCCCGTACTTTGGGCTTAGGAAAAGAAAAAGATGTAGGATTGCCATAGCACAGTAGTAACTGTAATCAAGCTTTTTGCAAAAATCAAAATGGCGTTGAATGCCTACAGAGCTAGCTCAAGCGCCTGTAATATCAATCGCAAAAATATTTAGCAATATTAATTTTTTAATCAAATTTTGTCACTAAACGTTGAGGGTAAAATATGCAGTCAGAACCGAAAGCAAACATCCTTTTGGTTGACGACCATCCAGAAAATCTGCTGGCGTTAGAGGCAGTATTGAGTAGCTTAGGGCAGAATTTAGTCAAAGCAAATTCGGGGATGGAAGCCTTAAGATGTTTGCTAAATGAGGATTTTGCTGTGATTTTGCTCGATGTCCAGATGCCAGAACTGGATGGATTTGAGACAGCAAGGCTGATTCGAGCTAGAGAGCGATCGCGCCAGACTCCGATTATTTTCCAAACCGCATACGGCACAAGCGACACGAATATATTCACAGGTTATTCCCTAGGCGCGATAGATTACCTGGTTAAGCCGATTGAACCGGAAATATTACTCTCGAAAGTATCGATGTTTGTTAATCTGTTTAAGAATACAGCACAGGTAAAACAACAAGCATTGGACTTGGAAGCCGTCAATGCAGAACTTAAGAAAAACGAACAGCAATTTCGTTCTTTCAGTGCTTGTTTGCCAGTCGGCATTTTTATGACAGATATTGAAGGTAAATGCACTTATACAAACCCGCGCTGTCAAGCAATTTGTGGCTTTACACTTGAGGAAAGCTTGGGAGATGGTTGGTTGCGGTCAGTTTATCCGGAAGATAGCGATCGCGTCATCGCACAATGGTATACCTACACTCGTCAGCGGAAGGAATATTCGCACGAATGTCGCTTTCAAACACGAGAGGGAATTGTACGTTGGGCTTACATTCGGTCATCTCCTTTGCTTTCCAATAAAGGCGAACTCATCGGTTTTGTGGGAACAGTAGAAGACATTACTCCTACTAAAGAGGCAGAGGCATCACTACGAGAGAGTAAGCAAATGCTACAGCTAGTGATGAACAACATCCCGCAGTTAATTTTTTGGAAAGATAGAAAGTCTGTTTATCTGGGTTGCAATTACAACTTTGCGCGAGTAGCAGGGGTTAATACGCCAGAAGGCATTGTTGGCAAAACAGACTACGACTTGGCTTGGAATAAGGAGGAGGCGGACTGGTACCGCGAGTGTGACAACCGCATCATGGAGGCAGATACGCCCCAATATCATATCGTTGAAACTCAATTTCAAGCAGATGGCAAACAGTCTTGGGCAGAAACGAATAAGATTCCACTCCATGATGATGCAGGGAATGTTGTAGGTATTCTAGGTACCTATGAAGACATCACTGATAAAAAGTTGGTAGAAGAAACTCTGAAAAAGTCTGAGGAAGATTTAAAAATTCGAGTAGAGGAACGTACTCTTGAATTGAATCATACTATTCAGAATTTGCAAAGCGAGATTGCCGAGCGCCAGCGGACGCAACAAGAGTTACAACAAGCTAAAGAAGCCGCTGAAGTTGCTAATTGTGCCAAGTCAGATTTCTTATCTCTTGTTTCCCATGAGTTAAGAACACCTCTTACCTCCGTCTTGGGATTCGCCAAAATTATCAAGAAAAAACTAGATTCCGTTATATTTCCTGAAGTTCAAAGTGAAGATAAGAAAGTTCGGAAAACCATCAAGCAAGTAGAAGAAAACCTTGACATCATTGTGTCTGAAGGGGAAAGACTAACAAATTTAATCAATAGTGTCCTTGATTTGGCAAAGTTAGAAGCAGGAAAGATTGAGTGGAAAACAGAACCAATTTATATATCTGAAATAATTGAACAGGCAACAGCGGCTACATCCGCCTTATTTGAAACAAAGCCGCTAAAGTTAATTAAGGATATCGAAAATGAACTACCTGAGCTAGTGGGTGATAAGGATAGACTCATTCAGGTTGTGATTAATCTAATTTCCAATGCTGTCAAATTCACGCCAGAAGGCTGCATAACTTGCAGAGCAAAAAGAATCAACAACGAGGTCGTTATCAGCGTTATTGATAGTGGTATAGGCATCGCTGGGGCTGACCAAGAGCAAGTCTTTGAAAAATTTAAGCAGGTAGGTAATACCTTAACAGACAAACCTAAAGGAACTGGTTTAGGACTGCCCATTTGCAAGCAAATCGTAGAACATCATCAGGGTAGAATCTGGGTAGAAAGTAAATTGGGTAAAGAAAGCAACTTTTCATTCACCTTACCTATCAGTACAGGCGGAAATTTTGAGTTTGAGAAAGTTGATTTGGACACCCTTTTAAAACAACTAAAAGGTCACGTAATTACTTCTAAAGCCTCTTCTAATAAACAAAAGAAAACAATTTTGGTGGTAGATGATGAAGCATCTATTAGAGAACTTCTCACACAGCAATTGGAAGCGGAAGGTTATATTGTTAGGCAAGCTAAAGACGGTATGGATGCCATTACACAGGTTAAAAAAGAACATCCTGATTTGATTATTTTGGATGTGATGATGCCTGCCATGAATGGATTTGATGTGGCAGCAGTACTGAAAAATGACCCTGGAACTACAACCATACCAATAATCATTTTATCAATTATAGAAGACAAAGATAGAGGCTATTGTTTAGGAATTGACAGGTATTTGGCAAAGCCAATTAACCAGGAAGAACTTCTAAATGCTATCGAATCGCTTCTGGCTCAAGAAACCTCAAAGAAAAAAGTTTTGGTAGTAGATGAAGATGAATCAACAATCAAGATACTTACTGATGTGTTACAGGCAAAAGGCTACAGCGTTGTTGAAGCTTCTAACGGTCAGGAATGTATCGAAAAGGCAATCTCAGCCAAGCCCGATATGATTATCATCGATTCAATCCTTTCAAAGCGAGACAATCTTGCCAAAACATTGCGATTTGAGAAAGGGCTGGAGAATGTTTTGTTTTTTTTAGTAGCAAACGGAAATGTAAATGGTCTAAATCAGTCGTGAGGGTTACAGGAATTTAACGTAGACGCGATCGCATCTTGCCGTCTCTACACCTGTTGCTGGTTCATACCCACTACTTTCATACAATTTGACTGCTTCTTTGAGAACGCTAGCGGTTTCAATCCAAATTTCCTGAAAACCACGAGAAGCGATCGCATTTTCGAGTTGTTCTAACAAATACTTACCCAGTCCTTGCCCTCTCACAGCTGGCAATAAATACATTTTGCGTAATTCTACCGCTCTGTTCCCGCGTTTCACTGGATAATACGCGCCAGTCCCTACCACTTTCCCTTCTCTTTCAATTACCCAAAACTCACCCCCAGGATCTTGATAAAATTTTTCTACCTCTAGAACATCCCTATCTGCCTCCTCTGGTTGCCAAGGCAAGCCATACTCGGTTAACACCGAATGGATGACATCAGCTGCAAAAGTGCGATCGCGCTTTTCCCAGCTACGAATCACAAAATCCCGGTATTGAGCTTTCATCTGCTTCTTGCCTTTAGCTGTGAATTCTCGGTTCTGGATGCAGCGTTTCCAGCAACTGACTCTCAACGACGGCTAATTCCTCCAGCCGTTGGTTGACAACAGCACGCTCAAAGTAAGTATCGGCAAGCACCCAATAAACGCCATAGTGACGTGCCTCAGATGCCATCAAGCTGCCATAAAATTGGGCTAACTCTGGATCGGGCAAGTGGGTGGCGAGTAATCCCAGCCGTTCGTGACTTCGAGCCTCTATCAACCCAGAAACTAGCAATGAATCCAATAACCGATCCGGCTCCTTAGCGCGGATTTGCGCCTTCATCCCGGCACCGTAGGGAGGCGCAGAGAGGGCAGCGAGGGGGATGCCACGACGTTCCAGCCACTGATTAACCAGCTCAAAGTGTTCCAGTTCTTCGCAGGCGATCCTGGTAAGCTGCCGCACTAACTGAGTATAAGAAGGATAGCGAAACATTAAATTCAAAGCAACTCCTGCTGCTTTCCGTTCGCAGTGGGAATGATCGAGCAGAATAGTATCCACGTTAGCGATCGCCTGATTTACCCAAGCGATACTACTAGCTTGTTTCAGAGCAATAATAACTGGCAGCGTAGCAGAAGACACAGTAGAAGACACAGGAGGCAAGGAACTTTAAGGGAAAAAATCCTGACATTTAACGATAGCGAGAGAATTTTTCTATTGATTGTCTCGCTCTGTTTCACCCAACACTCGACCGCCTTCAGAGAGATTCCCGATCCCAGAAGGTTCTACTCAAGCTAGGCGAGATATGATTAATAATGTAGTCTACCATACTTACAATTTGATACATCCCGCCACTTAGAAGAGAATTTAGAACTTAAAAGTCAGCTTTAAAAATATACCTTTGACTTTTAACTTCCCATTTCTAGTTGGTTTTCCCAGTGCTTTTTTGGTGTTCCCTATTCAGGCTGTGCATCCGCTCCGTGAAACTCTTAATACAAGGACATTCCCTTTTTTGACATTCTCCTACTTGATTGACTTACTAATCAACCCAGTTTTAGCGTGGTTATCAGTTTTAACGGGCTATAAGTTGCATCTAGCTGTAACGGAGCAGACGCAACAAACATATTACCAATGGTTTATTGGTAAGACATGGAATTTGATGATACTGTGCCGCGTTTGAAAGTCACTTCCCCACCCGCGCTATAACCTGGGCGACATGACTAGGGATGTCCATGAGTGTATAAGTTTTGATCGACAGTGATTCGGTGTCTTACTTTGAGGCGCTATCTAAGGTTGTGAGTAATCGGATTGAGGATGAGCAAAATGACCCCCCGTCGCATTGTGATTGGTGATGTACATGGCCACTACGAAGGCCTGATGACCTTATTGGAAGCGATCGCTCCTTCCTCAAATGACTCGGTTTATTTTTTGGGGGATTTAATCGATCGAGGGCCTCACAGCGCTCAGGTTGTTAAATTTGTTAAGCAAAATTCCTACCATTGTTTGTTGGGCAACCACGAGCAAATGTTATTAGACGTGTTGGGCGATGGACAAATTTACGGCCCAGCGCTGCAAGGATGGCTCTACAGTGGCGGTCATGCAACCGTGAACAGTTATGGGGAAGCGGGTATTCCAACAGAGGATATCGAGTGGATGCGATCGCTACCCACATATTTAGACTTAGGCGATGTCTGGTTGGTTCATGCAGGCGTCCATCCGCAAATTCCCTTCGAGAAGCAAACCGCTGAGGAATTTTGCTGGATTCGCGAAGAATTTCACAGCATTCCCCAGCCGTACTTCCCAGATAAACTGATCGTTACAGGTCACACCATCACTTTTACCCTGCCTGGAGTAGCACCAGGGAAACTTGCCCAAGGCAACGGCTGGCTTGACATCGATACGGGTGCCTATCACCAGAAAAGTGGCTGGTTGACAGGCTTGGATCTCACGAACAACTTGGTTTATCAAGTCAATGTGGCGCGGCGTCGCGTTCGTAAACTACCCCTGAAAGAAGCAGTGACGCAAATCGATCCATCCCAGGTAAGTCGGATGCGCCGCCAAATGCTCAAACCTTAAGTCAGGGCGCGAATTTTCGCTTTATAAGCCTGCTTATCCAACCCATCACCGACGTTGGCATCTTCCGGGTCAATGGCACGTTCCAAAGCCTTAATCCTATCCGAGGTTGCCGGATGGGTACTTAAGAAAGTAGGCACCGAATTTGCCCTGAGCAGCTTTTCCATGAAAGCCACCATTCCAGAGGGAGCATAGCCTGCCCTAATCATGGTTTGCAGTCCCTTTTGATCCGCCTCGAATTCATCTTGCCGACTGTTCGGACGCCGTAGAGCCAAATCCACGCCAATTTGAACGGCTAGGTTACGATCCAACCCCGCTGCTGCCGCTACGCCGCGAGCTAGCGCACTTTTTCGCATCTGCTCAATTGCATGACGACCGGCAATATGACCGATTTCGTGACTCATGACACTCGCTAGCTGAGCTTCATTATCTGCTGCTGTGAGCAAGCCAGTGTTGACGTAGACAAAGCCTCCCATTGTCGCAAAGGCATTGAGACCCTTATCGTTAACGACTTGAAACGTATAAGGAATATCAGGGCGATCGCTCTTCGCCACCAACCGCTGACCAATCTCTTCAACGTAGCGAACAATTTGGGGATTGCGATACAGCCGAATCTCCCGACTGACTAGCTGGTTATTAATTGCCCGACCAATTTGGACTTCCTGTTTATCAGAAATACTCGACAGCTGAATTACCTGAACGCCGCGCAAAATCAAGTCAAACAACGAGATTGCTTGCCCAGACTGAGGCAAACCGACACAAATAAACAGCGCCACCACAGATGAGAGGAACGGATAGAACCAGCGGCGGGAGGAACGACGGGAAAAAAATGACAAGGGGTTCAACTTCATAGCGAATACGAGTAATAATCAAATCGACAGTTGCGATCGGCGACCAGTCTTGACAATTTCAACACTCCCTACCCTGAAAGCAGGCGAGGCAACACCACATTTTTTAAGTCACAATTTCGGGTTCTTGTTCTTCTTCCCAAGCATCAGCCCAGAGAAAGAGAATCTTATAGAATGCGATCGCATCTCCCCGTAAATGTGACAACAACTTTCATTAGTCTGAAACAAACAGACGTGATTTGAGAATTCTAAGTTGCAGCTTCAACCGTAATCGAGATATTTTGCGATCGCTCAAGCCTGGGCAGAGCCTCCAACTAAGATCGCTCCCCCGTACAATACTGATTCGGTACTCCTGAAAATTTAGCCATTTTTCATCACCAGATTCGGTGAATGTCCTGATGAACTGGAGGGCAAGTTTACCGAAAATTTAAATAGAATCCTGTGCCCCGATAACCAGATGCAAGCTCAAAGCCTCTCCCTAACGATCGCTCAATTAGTCGAGCAATTATTAACTACGCGCAGAATTACTCGCCATGACCAACAACGGCTGATGGCGGCGCTGTTATCGAAGACGGCTCTCAGCTCCGAAGAGCAGATCCAAGTCAACCGAGTATTTGACAGCCTGAAACAAGGCTACATCCGTGTCGTAGACTAAGTTAGGCAGTCTTTTCAGGAAGGCTTTACAACCAGCCATCTGCCAGCACTCTCTAGGCGACACTCATGGTACTCTGACAAAAGACTGCCGGATTAAGTATCATCTACCTTGTGATTTGTAGAGTTAGAGGTTACTGAATCTCCCCAGTTTTTTAGCTAGAGCCAGGACAATTCT
>NZ_JACJOQ010000396.1:0-14602 GCF_014695635.1 Coleofasciculus sp. FACHB-712
TTTGAACCGCATAGCCACCAGTTTTCCTTAGATGAGGAAGCGCCAGGATTTCGTTTATTTAATCTGTATCCAGATGGCAGGATTGAAACTAGGGTGGAACGGGTTGCTTACGCGCATGAGTTGGATTTGGCAGCTACTGGTTATTAAGATAGAAGTTGGTATTTTTAAAAACCCGCTTTCTTGAAGAAAGCGGGTTTTTTTTGACGCGATCGCGCTTCCAAGCGATTATTTTTACTGACAATAGTTGCGCGATCGCTTGCAACATAGGTGAAAACACTGAGCCATTGTTTGCTGAGAGGGGGATATCCTTTGAGTCAAGGGTTACATCCCACCTCTACTCCCCCATTACTTATGACTCAACCAAATCTTCTGAAACTTACCAAGAAAAAGCTTCCAAATCTTCGCTGGTATGCTTGGTTTCCTTATCCCAGTTCTTGGCTGAAAGCTTTTGTTTTAATTCTGTTAATGAGCGGACTTACCGCAATTGTCAGGATGACTAACACTGTCGGCTACGTTACAGCGAGAATTGTAGATAGCCCATCGCTGTTTAGTGTTTTTGGAATACTGGCACTGCTATCTCCAATTGCTACGATTGCGTTTGCTCATCACTTCTTACATTTGTTTATCAATCAATTTTTCCCATCAATTCAGGCACCAGAAGTAGGCAAAATTCAAGGATTAAGACCAGGACTGCTCAGTTGGTGGGAAGGATTATATGGTTGGCTAGCGATTGTTTTGGCTACCTTAATAACCATTGAGTTTATTTATCTTTTTTCTGCCTTTATTCAACCTCAGTTACAACACTCTGTATGTTAATAATAATCTTTGGTCTGAAACAATACAGGCAATAATAGCTGTTTTTTGGTTTTCTAGTTCCGCATTTATATACCAAATTGATTTTTTAATGAAACAGCGCTTGATTTCTATTCATTCTTTTAATAATAAAGCTGGTAGTGTTAGCTCAAATCTTGATCTAAACTCGGAAATAGAAATTGATCGTCTTCGAGGAGATATAGGCATTACCCAAATGAAGGGAACGGTAAAACCCAAAAATCAAAATATCTCAAAAGGCTGGCGAAAACACCAAAAAATATTAAGAAGTTTATTAATAATTTCTTTCATTCCTCTAGTAGCAGTCGGAAGCTTTTGGTTGGGAAAATGGTCAGAATCAAGAGAAAATATACCTGTTGCTGCTGTCTCTATCGCTCCATCGCCAGTGCTATCTGAACCAATAGAAGCTATACCAAATGTTACTACGGCTGAAACTCCAGAAACTCAGATAGAACCTTTCCAGCAGGCAGTTAACAAAGCAATGAATGCCGCCAAACTCACCCAAACAGCTCAGTTTAAAGCTGACTGGGATGCGATTGTGAGTCAGTGGCAGGAAGCGATCGCGTTAATGAAAGCTGTACCACTTGAAAGTGCGAATTATCAGGTAGCTCAGAAAAAATCAGTCGAGTATCAAAGTAACTTAGCTTATGCTAAGCAACGAGCGGCTAAATCTTCTAAATAAGTTCTGTAATAATAGCGATCGCTTCCCATTTGACAGGAAGCGATCGCTTTTTCCTTAATCTCCAGTAGCAAAGGCCCGCAACTGGCACTGATTACTACTAGACTTCACAAAGCCGAGCGATATTTCAAAAGCTGATAGATAAAGCGATTTTGAGCGATTTTGCACGCCTTTATTCGCTAGCTTGCCAATGCACGAAAGGACGCCCAGATGCCACGGTTTTAGAAACAATCTTGGTATAGCCAGGAACCCAATCGAGATTCACGCGAAAATAGACTTTACCATTGCGAAACTCGAAGCTATAGGAGTGTAAATCTGGAGAACTTGCCTGACCGACGCAGGAGGCATAAGCTTCTTGCAGTGGAGCTTCATATTCCACAAACGTATTGCCTGAAGATGAAATTTTCCCATTACTCGCGATCGCTTTCGTGTCAGCGACAACTGTATGATCGGCAGCACCTTCAGAAGGTAACAAGACTGTCCAAAGTCCGACTGATGCGGGACACGTTCCTGATTGCTGTTCTACAGTCAATTGCTGGTTGGGTTGTTCTGAAGACACATTGGATGCTGGCTGAGCTAACGTCGAAGTAGATGTATTCAGCAGCAACGCAGACAAAATTCCTAAAGTGGTCGCGAGTTGTACGGGTTGAAAAGGGGGAATTTTGGAGAGGAGTTTTTGGGGAATTAAAGTCGTTAGTGCCATTTGAAGTGCCTGCCAGCGTCTCAAGTGAAGAGCCTCTATAAATAGGATCGCTTGGCGCAGGCGCGATCGCCCTCCTACAGATTGGTTAACCCGATCGGGTGATAGATCCGTATTTTTTCGGAAATCGGAAAGATAAATCTTGAAGATTAGATGATGAATTTGTTCCCAATTCATCATTTTTAATGATGCTTTTGGAAAATTCATTCTTCTGACTACTGCCTTTGGCTTTCAACCCATCAAAAGACTTTTATCGGCGCGAAGGATGAAAGCCTCCACTGCAATCGAACAAAAGGGTTAAAGAGTGAACAAAACCATAAGTCAGAGTCAAAAAATTCCCTATCCAGAAGAGCGTGTTTCCACTAGACTGTATGCGAAAACTAGCCCCATGTATTGCTCTAATCTCCTACAAAGTGTGGCGGAAGCGACTCACCAACTGCTGACGAATCGCGATTTTGCAGTCGGCGTGAATCAAGCTTTAGCAATTCTAGGCAGAGTAACGGGAGTAGATCGAGCTTATATTTTTGAGATTCATCCTCATCCAGAAACCTGTGAATTAGCCTTTAGCCATCGATTTGAATGGACAAAAGAGTTTGTAACGCCTCAAATTCACAATCCCAATTTACAAAACCAGGCATTGGCGGCTTGTCGCATCAGTCGGTGGTACGAAGATTTGCAAGCTGGGAAGGCAGTTCGGGGTTTAATTCGCGAACTTCCAAATGACGAACGGGAAGTTTTAACAAACAAGCAAATCTCCTCTATATTAGTTGTCCCAATTTCTTGTAATGGCAAACTTTGGGGCTTAATTGGCTTTGACGATCGCCGCTACGATCGCCAGTGGTCAAAAGATGAGGAAGCTTGTTTGATAACGATGGCAGCAAGTTTCGGGAAAGCGATCGCTCATCAGCAAACAACTGAAACTTTACGGCAAAGCGAATTACGGCTGCAACAAATTACCGCTAACGTACCGGGGATGATTTTTCAGTTCCTTCAGCGTTCGGATGGTTCCCAGGCTGTCCCCTATGCCAGTTCCGGTTGCCGCGAACTGTTTGAATTAGAGCCGGAGGCGATTCAGGCAAATTGTGGCAAGGAATTAATTTATCCCGACGACCGCGAGGCTTATGAACAATCCATCGCGGTTTCGGCGGCGACACAGCAACCTTGTAAATGGGAAGGTCGGATTCAGACTCCCAGCGGCAAAATTAAATGGATTCAATGCGCTTCTCGACCAGAGAAGCAACTCAATGGCGATATTCTCTGGGATGGGTTGGTAATGGATATTACCGACCGAAAGCGGGGTGAGGAGGCGCTGCGAAGTTCTGAGGAGAAGTTCGCATCCGCTTTTCGTTCCAGTCCTGACTCGATAACGATTACCACCCTCAAAGAAGGACGATACATTGATGTCAACGAAAGTTTCCTCAATCTTTCAGGTTTCCAACGCCATGAAATTATTGGTCATACGACATTGGAATTAAATATCTGGGTGAATCCAGAAGACCGCATCAAAGTTATCCAGCAGGTACAGGAAGAAGGTGCTGTCCGCAACCAGGAATGCGAGTTTCGCAACAAGTCTGGAAAGGTAATAATAGGGCTTTTCTGTGCAGAAATCATCAACTTGGAGGGTGAGCCGTGTTTGCTGACAATTGGGAACGATATCACTGAACGCAAGCAGGCGGAAATAAGGCAGCGCTTGGTGCAAGAACGCGATCGCTTGTTGGCAGAAATGGCGCTGCGAATCCGCAAATCGCTGGATTTGGACGAAATTTTTAACACTACGGTGGCAGAAGTCCGGTCGTTTCTGAAAGCCGACCGCGTCTTCATCGCTTCCGACACGACGGGAAAAGGCAGGGTAATGGCTGAATCCGTAGAACCCAATTACCCGCCGATTATGAACTGGGTACTTGACGATCGAAGTTCCCTGGAGGAGATGCGAACCTTGTTTGAGGCGAATCAGGTTCGAGTCGTTGAGGATACAACCCAGGCGACGGTTCACCCAGCGATCGCATCCTATTACCGCGATTATCACGTCAAAGCCGCCGTGGCTGTCCCAATTCGCGTGAAAGGCGATCGGCTATTGGGTGCATTAATTGTTAATCAATGCAGTGGAGCGAGGCGCTGGGAGCCGATCGAGATTGATTTGCTGGAGCAATTAGGAACCCAAGTTGCGATCGCCATTCAGCAATCTTGCCTCTTCCAACAGGTACAGGAACTCAATACCAACTTAGAATGCCAAGTTCGGGAACGTACCGCTCAACTAGAGCAAAAAATCCAGGAAGTTCAAGAACTATACGAACTGAAGGATGTCTTCCTCCATGCCGTTTCCCACGATCTGCGGACGCCGCTCACCGGCTGGTTACTGGTGTTGCAGAATTTGTTAACAGCGAATGGCAACGAACAAAAGACAATTCCAGTTTCTCGCTCAATTTTAGAGCGGATGATTCAAAGTAGCGATCGCCAACTCCGCTTGATTAACTCCTTGTTAGAAGTTCACACCAGCGAAGTGCGAGGTTTTGTCTTGCAGCGCGAACCAGTTCAACTTAACTCTCTCATTCAAGAGATTGTTGAGGATTTTGAGCCGTTGTGTGTCAAAAATCAGGCAATTCTGATCGATCAAATTCCTTCTGAACTGCCCACAGTGAACGCCGATCCGCTTCAGCTGCGGCGCGTGTTTGAAAATCTACTCACGAATGCTTTTAACCATAACCCACCCGGACTCAGGATGATTCTTAGGGCGACCGTTGAAGAACAGACGATTCGCTGCACTATTGAAGATAACGGTGTTGGGATGAATCCAGAACAATGCGATCGCGCCTTTGAACTTTATGCCCGTGGTTCGCAAGCACGACGCTCAACGGGTATTGGTTTGGGATTATATCTTTGTCAACAGATTGTACAAGCTCACGGTGGCAAAATTGGCGTGACTAGTTCTCCAAAAGCTGGTGCAACCTTCTGGTTTACTTTACCTTTTGCAATGTCACCATAAACAGAAAGATGTTATTAGTCTAAGAGCTGTTTTATGCCTGCTTACTAGACCAATCTGATTTAATTTATAAGATGCTAGTCCTTTAGATACCCAACTTCTTAGAGAAGTTGGGTATTTCGTCTTCAATCCAACCGAGAAACGCAATAATAGGACTCTTGTACTGACTAGATTCCTATGCTGACTAGATAAAGATGCCAGATGAATGAATCCTGGTACATCCTTAACGATGGCTACTAACCAATAACTAAAGCATGGTTAAGAATCACCCGATTGGGTGATTCGCTAAAAGAAGGTTAAATGTATGGTTTCCTCTTAAATTAGAAAATAAACCTTTGAGCGATCGCTCAATCGGTGAAGATAATTGAAAATCAAGTCTTGCTTGTTATCGTGGCAGCAAAATTATTACTTTTGATAGAAAAAAAAGATTAGACTTTACATTTTCTGTGCCAGTTTCCTTCCAATCACCTATGGACTGCATTTTTAAAGCGGGGATGGGAATACTAAAGGATGAAGGCTATAAAAAAATGAAAAACCAGAGAAGTTGAAAGTTACCGTAAAGCGTAGCTTTTCACACTTCGGACTTCATTTTTCAGGGTTTTTAGCCTGTTAATCTGGTGAAATTGTTGAAAAATGGTTGAGTTAAAAAGAAGTGAAGTAATTGCTAATGCCTGAATATCTAGAAGCCATCCGGGAGTGTTGTCGGGACGAAGCCGCCTTTGAAAAGCTCAAACAAATTCTGGCTGACGGCGAGATTGAAACGATTCAGAAAACAACAGACAAGCTAAGACAGCAAAAGTCGAAATTTCAAAGAATGGTTGCTAACATACCGGGCATGATTTACCAGTACCTGCGGTGCCCGGATGGTCGTGAGTCCATCGTCTGTGCCAGTTCCGGGTACCAAGAATTGTTTGAGTTAGAACCAGAAAATATTCAGGCGAATTTTCAACTGCTTAAGGATTTAATTCATCCCGAAGATCTCAAAGGGTATGAAGAATCTGTAGATATTTCTGCCGCCACGCTGCAACCTTGGGCTTGGGAAGGTCGTATCGTCACGCCGACTGGCAAAATTAAGTGGGTACAATGCGCCTCTCGTCCGGAAAAGCAGGCGAACGGTGATATTCTCTGGGATGGCTTGCTGATGGAAGTGACAGAACGCAAGCGAGCCGAAGCAGCACTAGAGCGAGAACGCAGATTATTTATCAGAGGGCCTGTTACAGTCTTCCGCTGGGTTGCCCAAGAAAATCGACCAGTGGAATATGTCTCGCCCAATATCAGTCAGTGGGGTTATCAACCGGATGACTTCATGAGTGGCAGGGTGACGTATGGTAGCGTTATTCATCCCGATGACTTAGCTCAAGTTGAGGCTCAGACTCAAGCGTATGATGCGGCTGGCTTAAATTTTCAGGAACAGGACTATCGCCTGATTCGCTCTGATGGTGAGGTGCGATGGGTTTATGAATTCACCAGCGTTGTCCGCAATGACCAAGGGAACATCACCCACTACGAAGGATATATTCTCGATATCACCAAGCGAAAGGAGGGGGAAGTCCAACTCCGGGCTGCGGGAGAACGCGATCGCGCTAGCATCTGCGCTCTGAGTGCGGCTCGCTTACTAGGAGAGATTGCGTTGAGAATTCGGCGATCGCTGGATCTCGATCAAATTCTCAACAACACCGTTCAGGAGGTTCGGCAATTTCTGCAAGCTGACCGAGTTTTCATCGCTCACTTAGATACCAATTCTCAAGGCAAAGTTGTAGCAGAATCAGTGGTACCGGATTGTCGATCGATTCTCGGCTGGGTGACAAGTGACCGTTACCTCAGAGAACTTAAATCCTTCTTTAAACAAGGTCAGGTTCAGGCAATTGATGATACAGAGAAAGTCGTTAAATCTCGCTTTCATACTGCCTACTACGCTCAATATCAAATTAAAGCCAGTTTATGCGTTCCCATTCTGGTGGGAAACGAGTTTTTTGGAATGTTGATCGCCAATCAATGCAGCGGATCGCGTCATTGGCAGCAGTTTGAAATTGAATTGCTCTGTTCGCTAGCAACCCAAGTCGCGATCGCTATCCAACAAGCACAACTTTACGAACAAGTATCCACTCTGAATACCTGTCTAGAGCGGACTGTCGAGGAGCGCACTGCCCAGTTACAGCAGGTAGTGGCAGAACTCCAAGAAATGAACCAACTCAAGGACGTTGTTTTACATACAGTTTCTCACGAACTTCGGACTTCGGTAATTGGAACTGTAATGGTGCTAAAAAATTTGCTCAATCAGCCAGCGGAAAAAATTACCCTTTCTCGTTCAATTGTCGAACGCATGATTCAAGGGAACGAGCGGCAATTGGGAATGATTAATTCCTTGTTAGAAACTCATTCTAGCGAGGAAGAGGGCATTATCCTCCACTGCGAGCCTATTCAAATAAAGACTCTGTTTGCAAAGATTCTCCAAGGCTTAGAGCCAACGCTGTCGCAAAATCAAGCGACACTAACGAATCTTGTTTCCGCTGATTTACCCTTGGTCATGGTCGATCCAGCTCAGTTACAGCGAGTTTTAGAAAACTTATTCAACCATATTTTGAAGCATAATCCCCCCAAACTGAGCCTACATCTGAGCGCCACCGTTGAGTCTCAAAGACTGCGCTGTACGCTTCAGGATAACGGTATCGGGATGAGCCAACAAGAGTGCGATCGCTTATTCGATCTTTATATCCGAGATCCGAGATCCAGTTGCTCGACTGGCACTGGTTTAAAATTGTATCTTTGCAAGCAAATTATCACAGCCCACGGCGGGGAAATTGGAGCGAATAGCAGTCCTGGATTAGGGACAACCTTGTGGTTTACATTACCTCTAAATCGGGTTGCTTCTTAGCCTTTTAGTCTTTGAAGTTATATCGAATCCGGTTAATTCATCAACCTTATAGAAAAATTTCTTGACGCCTCTCCGTTCACGGAGAGGCGTCAAGAGAGTGACATTCCTTCTTTAGTGAGGAATCTTACTCAAAGCGTGCCAAGTGCGATCGCCAACAATTCCATCCGCAATTAAACCAGAACGCTTTTGGAAAGAACGCACCGCTGCATCTGTTGCTGGGCCGAAGTTTGGGCTAGTTGCAGCAGTAAAATCGCCAGTTGTCTGTAAAAGACGCTGAAGCGTGACTACGATTTGACCTTTGCTGCCTTTTTGCAGGACCGGCATATTGACGGGCGCACCCTTGTAAAGCGCCTGCCAAGTCAGATTTCCCACGATGCCATCTTCTTTCAAAAAGACGCGGTGCTGGTAAGATTTCACTGCATTTTCAACTACGATATCGAAGATTCCATCAATGTCACCGTTATAACTTCCCCAGTGAGTTAAAAGTCTTTGTAGTTCCTCAACCGATGCTCCTTGAGAACCGCGCTGAAGTACAGGTTTGTTGGTCTGGATGTTAGCATTTGCTTGAGTATTAATTGGAGCTTGCATGGTTAGTGTTCCTTGAAGTGATTTGGTGTTCCTTACACTTACTAAGGTAATGTTTAGCTCTCAGCTTCCACTTCACCCAACTAGCTCATTCTTTTGGATGATATTGATTCTTACCACCTTTTAAAAAAGCTTTTATTTAAGTGCTAATGCTTGGTATTTCTCGAAATCATCCATTCGGATGAATCAAGAGCATGAGGTAGATAAAATAAATCATATTATTTTGATAACTACTGTTTTTTTTAACAGTTGAATTGTATAGATAGGATTTTTTTTAAAGTGTTGTTGACCATCTAAATAGCTGGACACGATTAAACTAAAGACTCGTGAGTTAGTTTGCTGAGCCTTGGCAATCTTTCATCTAGCTTAAGACAGAATTGATGTTCACCCAGTTGGGTGAGACAAGGGGATGAAGTGCGATCGCTTCTAATCGTCTTAACCTGATACCTGACACTGAATTCAAGGGTGCATGGTCATGTTGTCATTCTACTTATACGCTCGACGCATGGGGTTTATTCTGATTCACCCGGAGGCAATTACAAAAACTCCCCGTCTGACTAGCAGACAATCTTTAATCGAGCCAAAACTACAGGTTTCGACGCACCAACAGTCAGCACAGTTTACGGAAAGTAGACATCAAATCGCACAACTTTATCACTTGGAGCGTCGGACATTTCTGTAGAAATACAATGAATCGCATTCCTACAGAATTTGGTCTAGACCAGTCCAGAACGAAGCGCAACAACAGCTGCCTGAACCCGGTCATCGACAGACAGTTTGTTCATGATGCCACGGACATGGGTTTTGACCGTGTTGGGGCTGAGGTAGAGGGCGGCAGCAATCTCCGGATTGCTTTTGCCTTCTACCATTAATTTCAATACCTCTAACTCGCGCTGCGATAGCGTTGAAACACTGCCGGTCACTGAAGGCGGTTTAAGATGGTCAATTACTCGTCGTGCAATTTGCGGATCGAGGTAGGTAGCACCTTCTTGGGCGGCAGCGATCGCAGAGAGCAAGCGTTCGACGCTGGCACCTTTGATGCAGTAAGCATCCGCACCACTAGAAAGGGCGGCAATAATCTCGGTTTCTGTCGTATGGGAGGTCAATACCACTACCCGGATATCAGGAAGCGCTGCCTTGATTTGCTGAGTGGCGGCAATTCCATCTAGTCTTGGCAGACCAATATCCATAACCACCAGATCCGGTTTCAGTTTAAGAGCAGCTTCAACGCCTAAATAGCCATCTTCGGCTTGTCCGACAATCGTGAACTGCGGATGAGCGGCTAATGACTGCTCCAAACCCAACTGCATCATGGGATCGTCTTCTACAATCAAAACTCGCAATGGCTTTGACTCGGTTGGTAGATTCTGGGGTGATTCTGTTTCGGAGGGCATGGAATTAAATGGCACTTTACACTTATGGTAAAACCACGCGGATTGGCAGGTAATTCGGATAAAGCGGATTTCCTCAGACCAATCCTAATCCCTTCCGGAATTTAAAAAGTAAAAGTTAAAATTAAAAATTGCCAAAGCCCTATATTTTTAGGAAATTTTGAAGTTTTATAGTATTTCGCGCTGATTACTGCCTGGAATCTCCCTTTCTTAACCTCTCTCCCTCTCTTCCTTCCACTTGCAAGGGGATGCGGTATTGTCCAGCAACGTAATAGAAGAAGCGATAATAATTGGGAAATTGTTTAGAGGGCGATCGCCCCTGCCAGTAGTAGCGTATCCTTCCCTGAATCAATGTCAATCGCATCAAACTGATATCTGAACGCAGTTCTACATAAAGTTTTCCAGTAACTCCTTGTTGGGTAGTAAAGTTCTGCTGCGTGAATTGATGGGGGGGTTTTTGCCCTGATGGCGCAAGTTCAATTTCTGGCAAGCGATCGCCCGCCACTCCTAATATTTCCACCTCTGGGTCTTGAGGATCTCTAAAAGCTCTTCCATCCCGATTGTCTGGCATTGGCGCAGCAATCCAGTTACTGGGATAAGGAAACTCGAAGCTATAACGCGGATTTCTATACGTTTTCCAGGTTGGCGGCTGGGTATCCGAGGCGCGACAACTCCACAGCATTACACAGAGTGCGATCGCATAAACAACAACACGCCAGTTGCAACAAGCTTCGACTCTCTGACTTCTAACAACCGATCTAGGACGCCGGACCCCTCTGGGAAGGTTATTTAGCAATGGACACCGCCGAAACCTATCTCCGTTCTGCTTGCTTATATTCCTTACGCCAGTTCGTCCGACTCTGCCGGAAACTGTTAAGCAATGTAACAATATTGCCGTCATGCTGGCATGATGTCTTGACAGCCCGGAATAAGGCAGATAACCTGTGAAATATACCCGGGTAGAACAACTGAAAAGTTATATGCAAGACAAGCAAAAGGTTACGTTGTATCTTCCTCCAGGTCTCCATCGCCAGCTCAAAATTCGCTCAGCTGTTGACACGGAACCCATGTCAACAATTGTCGAAAGAGCGATCGTCTTCTACTTGGCTAACCCAGAAGTGGTTGATGAGGTAGAAGCAATCCAGGGAAGGACTCATCGAGTCTATTCCTGTCCGGAGTGTACTAGCTCTGTGGTACTGCGAGATGGAGAAATGGTTTCCCTGGATAATCAACCAGGTGTAATCGCTGAAGAGCTGACTACCCTTGAAAATGCCAGAGGTGAACTCGGCACGGATTCTCAGGGAGAAGAGGCATTGGTTCCCTGTTAAAGTTCCAAATCCTCCAGACTGCTTGAATTCCTCGCTTGCTCACGTTGGTTGCGGTTGATAAATGTTTGGCTAGTGGTTGTGCCGTCTCTAATGGGTCGATAGATATGAAAGAAGAGCTAGATATTCTGGTTCAGGCTCAATACCCCCTCATCTACCTAGTAACTTCCGAAGAAGAGCGGGCAGAGCGAACAATTGCCAATATTGCTCAGACAAAATCCCTGGCTCGGCGCGTCTACATTTGGACTGTCACCCACGGCATAGTCGAGTACGGTCAACCCCGCCATATTACCCAGCACAACACCGTCTCCCCAGAGGCAGCGATTGAATGGGTAGTACGCCAAAGAGAGCCTGGTATCTTTATTTTTAAAGACTTACACCCTTTTATTGACTCACCGGCAACAACGCGGTGGCTGCGGGATGCGATCGCCAGCTTCAAAGGGACACAGAAAATTATCATTCTCATGTCACCCGTTCAGCAAATCCCCATTGAGCTGGAAAAGGAAGTCGTCGTTCTAGACTATCCTTTGCCAGATTTGGCAGAACTGAACCAAGTGCTATCTAGCCAGTTAGAGCAAACCCGTTCTCGCCGCACCACAACTGAAGTTCGGGAAAAACTGCTAAAAGCAACCTTGGGTCTGACGCGGGATGAAGCCGAAAAAGTTTATCGGAAAGCTTTCGTCAAAACCGGGCGTCTGACGGAAACAGAAGTCGATATTATTCTTTCTGAGAAAAAGCAGCTAATCCGCCGCAACGGCATCTTGGAATTTATCGAAGAAGATGAAACCATTGATTCGGTTGGCGGTTTAGAAGAGCTAAAGCGATGGCTGAGACAACGTTCCAATGCTTTTACAGAGAAAGCAAGGGAATACGGTCTGCCCCAACCCAAAGGGATGTTAATCCTAGGGGTACCGGGATGTGGCAAATCTCTCATTGCCAAAACCACTGCCCGCCTCTGGAGTCTGCCACTTCTGCGCCTAGATATGGGCCGAGTGTACGACGGCTCAATGGTGGGGCGCTCAGAAGCTAACTTGCGGAATGCCCTAAAAACGGCTGAATCAATTTCCCCAGCGATTCTCTTTATTGATGAACTGGATAAAGCATTTGCCGGTACTTCTGGGTCTGCTGACTCAGATGGAGGTACTTCCAGCCGCATCTTTGGTTCTTTCCTTACCTGGTTGCAAGAAAAAACGTCTCCGGTGTTCGTGATGGCAACTGCCAACCGGGTTGAACGTCTACCGGGTGAGTTTCTCCGCAAAGGACGCTTCGACGAGATTTTCTTTGTAGACTTGCCGACTGCGGAAGAACGCAAAGAGATTTTCAATATTCACCTTAGCAAGCGGAAGCGAGACATTTCTCGCTTTGACCTCGACCAGCTAGCTAAGGTATCCGATGGATTTTCCGGAGCAGAAATTGAGCAGGGATTGGTCGCGGCAATGTACGAAGCTTTTGCCCAAGACCGCGAATTTACCCAGCTTGATATCATCGCGGCAATAAAAGCCACTCTGCCGCTTTCCCGAACCATGAACGAGCAGGTAACGGCCCTGAGGGACTGGGCCAGACAGCGAGCGCGACCTGCTGCGTCCTCCGTCGCCGAGTATCAGCGACTGGAGTTCTAAAAGCTTTCTCCTGCTCCCAACAGGAGGAAAGGCTAGCAGTTTGCTAGCAGTTTGACAAAAAAAGCCGCCCAGTAATGTGTCCAGGCGGCAGACTCACATCCACAAGTTGTCGTTTCTCTTAACTCTCTACTGGAGGAAATCCAAATGTCTCACTTTAGCACTCTGCGTACCAAAATCACCGATGCCGAAATCCTGAAAGCTTCTCTCCGCGACCTGGGTATCAGTGTTAAGACCGAAGCAGATGTTCGGGGTTATAACGGTCAGCGGGTTCGTTCTGACATCGTTGCAGTTCTGGAAGGCGAGTATGACCTCGGTTGGTCTCGCAACAGCGACGGTTCTTTCGACCTGATTGCTGACCTGTGGGGCGTCGCCAAGAAGCACAACCAAACCGAACTGATTAACTCGATTAATCAGAAGTATGCCGTGAACAAGACCTTGGCTGAAGTCAAGCAACGCGGTCTGCAAAATGCCAACGTCAAGTTGGTTGTGCAAAAGTAATTTGTGTGCGCGTTCCCAAGCTATCGGGTTAATCAACTTTAGGTTAGCCCGTTTTTCCTATCACCCAGCTCTAACTAGAGCTGGGTAATTTTTTTATGGGAGTAATGACAGAATAGCGGAGCGATGCGATCGCGCCTCAGCAGTACAATGACCGATAACCCAGAAAAACATCATCGTCGCTCCATTCGTCTCAAGGGATATGATTATGGGCAAGCTGGTGTAAAAGGCGATGTTTGTTAGGAGAAATTATCGATGGAGTAATACATCCAAATCTCCTATTCGGAGGATTTCGGCATAGAGTATCATGCTTGCTGTTCTTCCAAACAGAGCCAAGCGATCGCATTCCATCACTAATCAAAAGTAGCGAACTAACAGGTCGGCGCTTCGCGATCGCATCCATAAAAAAAGGGTGAGCATTTGCCCACCCTTTTAACTCTAAGCTAAAGCAACAGCAGGTTCAGGCCAACGACCTACAGCTTTACCAATTACAGACATCTCTAGCATCAGGCGGTCGAAACGCTCTGGTGTCAGAGATTGTGGGCCGTCTGAAAGGGCTTTCTTCGGGTTGGGGTGAACTTCAATCATCAACGAGTCAGCACCAGCAGCAATTGATGCCATCGCCATCGCAGGCACGTATTCAGACTTACCTGTACCGTGACTGGGGTCAATCATAATTGGTAGGTGAGTCAAAGTTCTCAGCACCGGAATTGCCGACAAATCCAGGGTATTGCGCGCATATTGACGGTCAAAGGTGCGGATACCGCGTTCGCACAAAATCACGTTCGGGTTGCCAGCAGCCATAATATACTCCGCCGCCATCAACCAATCTTCAATCGTCGCCGCCATTCCCCGCTTCAGCAGCACAGGCTTTTCTTGCGCCCCTACTTTCTTCAACAGGGAGAAATTTTGCATATTTCTGGCACCGATTTGGATCACGTCAGCAAATTCTGCCACCACATCCAATTCAGGGCTATCCATCAATTCCGTAATAATGCCTAAACCTGTTGCTTCCCGCGCCGCCGCTAGCAAATTCAAGGCACTTTCACCGTGTCCTTGGAAAGCATAGGGCGAAGTCCGAGGCTTATAAGCACCGCCGCGCAAAAACTGCGCTCCCGCCGC